>JAJYQH010000225.1 GCA_021794705.1 Actinomycetes bacterium
CCGGCAACGGGCGCGGTGGGCACCGACATCGACAGCACCCGGAGGTGCTCGACGGCCGGGCGCATGTGCTCAGTGTGGAACGCCCCCGCGACGCTCAGCGGGATGAGCCGGGCCCGTGCAGGCGGGTTGGCGGCGAGCCGCTCGAGCTGCTCGACGGTTCCGGCAGCCACGATCTGGCCCGGGCCGTTGTTGTTGGCGGCGGTCAGGCCGCACGTCTCGATGGCCCCGAGGACCTCGTCGCGGTCGCCCCCGACGACCGCGGTCATCGACGTGGGCCGCGCCGCGGAGGCCTCGGCCATCGCCCGACCGCGCTCGCGGACGAGCACGAGGGCGCTCTCGACGGAGAAGGCGCCGGCCAGGGCGGCCGCGGCGATCTCGCCGACGCTGTGCCCGGCGACCACCGTGCCGGCGGGAAGCGTCGGCCCCTCGACCAGTTCGTGCGCCGTGGCGAGAGCCGCCGCGACGAGCAGCGGCTGGGCGATCGCCGTGTCGCGAATGGTGTCGGCGTCCGCCTCGGTGCCGTAGTGGACCAGGTCGAGGCCGGTGACGGCGGAATACCAGGCGAGCCGGCGCGCGAACCCGGGCGAGGTGAGCCAGGGAGCCAGGAATCCGGGCGCCTGGGCGCCCTGTCCGGGCGCGACGATTGCGAGCACGTCATCCACTATGGCCCGCCCCGGGACGCTCGCGGGGGCAGCGACACACGAAATATCGCGGGAGGAACTTGTGGGGATCCCACAACATCCGAGGGGGCTGGCTAGGGCCCGAGCGGGCCTTCTTTGTAGGGGATGATCATCGAGTCCGGTTGTCCGGGGCGGAATGGGTCGCGGGCGACCGGGCCCGAACGGCCGGTGCACTCGGCCCCGCTTCGGCGGCGTACGTTCTCTGCCTTCGCGGACGTTCGCGACGCGAATCAGCAGCGGCCCTACGCCGCAGCGTCGCGAACGTCCGCCGCAGGATCGGGACCGGGGGAGTCAGGCCTGGCTCAACCGGCCGAGGGTGATGGCCAGGCGGAGCACGTAGGCGTCGCGGGCGTCGCCGGGACTGTACCGGGTGACCTCCTGGATCCGCTTGAGCCGATACCGGACGGTGTTCGCGTGGACGAACAGGGCGCGACCGGTCGCCTCGACGGAGTAGCCGTGGTCGAGGAAGGCGACGCAGGTGCTCAGGAGATCGCCGCCGGCGTCCAGCAGCGGCCGGTAGACGTCGTGGACGAGGGAACGCCGGGCGTGGCCGTCACCGGCGAGCGCGCGCTCGGGCAGAAGCTCGGCGGCCGACACCACCCGGTCGCCCTCGGGCCAGGCGACCGACGCCCGGACGCCGGAGATCGCGGCCCGGGCGGAGGTCGCGGCGTCCGCGAGCGAGTCGACCAGGGGTCCGACGACGATGTGCCCCGGCCCGAAGAACTCGGTGAGCTCGTCGACGGCCGCGATGGCGGCGTCCTCGTGGACGAGGGCCTCGCCGCCGATGACGAGGATGAGCCGCTCTCCCTGGCTGGCCACGAGGCAGTCGAGACCACTGCGGCGGGCCCGGCGGCGCAGATCCGGCAGTCGGGAGGGCGTCCCGTCGCTGCTGCCCACGACCACGCACACCTGCGCGTTGTGCTGCCAGCCGAACGCCGAGGCCCGCGACATGACGGTGTCCGCGCCCTCGGCGCGCACGATGGAGTCGACGACCAGGGCCTCGAGGCGGGCGTCCCAGGCGCCCCGCGCCTCGGCGGCACGGGCGTACACCTCGGCGGCGGCGAAGGCGACCTCCCGTGAATAGGTGAGGATCGCCGTCTGCGTCACCGCCTGATCCTCGGCGGGGATGAACTCGCTGAGCGCCTGCTCCACGGCCTCGACAGTGGTGCGGACGAGTTCCACGGTCTGGTGCAGCGAGATGTCGCCGGTGAGCGCGCTGGGAGCCGCGCTGAACACGGAGGACGCGTCGAACCGGCTGCCCGGCGGGGGCTGCTCGCGCTGCACCCAGTCGACGAACCCGTCGATGCCCGAGCGCGCGACGAGGGTGATCCAGGAGCGCTGTTCTGCCGACAGGGCGGCGAACCAGGGCAGTTCGCGCTCCATCGAGGTGAGTGCCCGGGTGGTCATGGTCGACGCATTGGCCCGCAGCGTGTCGACGAGGACGGGATCCAACTGGGGACGCCGGGCCTGCCGCACGAGCGGGTCGTTGCTCTGTCCCACCATCCGTGCCGCCTCCGTCGAGCTCGGGGATCCGGTCGACCGCTCAGCCGTCGGTGCGCCGGTGGTCTCCAGCAAAGCGGGCGGGCATGATCGAGGTCAACCCGGGGCCCAGCACCCGAGAGAGACGACCGATCGACGGGAAGGAGGGCGCGGATGGCAGCCTCCGACCCTGCGCGGCCGCCGGTGCCCGAGCCGGTGGAGGCGCTGCGGGAGATGGCCTACTGGCTCGAGCGCGGCCTGTCCGACGGGTTCCGGGTGCGGGCCTACCGGCGGGCGGCCGACGCGCTCGCGCAGCTCACCGACGAGGAACTCGACCTGCTCGACGAGCGCGACGCGTGGACCAGCGTGCCGGGGCTCGGCGAGAAGATCGCCGCGTTCGTCCGGGAGGCCCGGCAGGGTCGGGTGCCCGAGCCCCTGGCCCGGCTCAGGGACGCCGGCAGCAGGCCCCTCGCCGACGACGCCGGACTGCGGGCGGCGCTCCGCGGCGACCTGCACGTGCACACGGTCTGGTCGGACGGGACGGTGTCGCTGCGGGAGATGGTGGGGACGGCCGAGCAACTGGGGCACGAGTACATCGCGGTCACCGACCACTCGCCCCGGCTGCGCGTCGCCCACGGCCTCAGCCCCGAGCGGGTACGGGCGCAGTGGGGCGAGATCGAGGAGGTGCAGGGCGGCACGCCGGTGCGCATCCTGCGGGGCGGCGAGATCGACATCCTCGAGACCGGGGCCCTCGACCAGTCCGCCGAGGTGCTCGACGGGCTGGACGTCGTGGTGGCCAGCATCCACAGCGACCTGCGGGCCGACCGGGAGACGATGACCCGCCGGATGGTCGCCGGCATTGCGAACCCTCACACCACCGTCCTCGGGCACTGCACCGGCCGCCTGGTGCGCGGCGACCGGGGCGTCCGGCCGGAGTCGGCGTTCGACGCCGAGGTGGTCTTCGAGGCCTGCCGCACCTTCGGTGTCGCGGTGGAGATCAACTCGCGGCCGGAGCGGCTCGACCCGCCGATGCGCCTGCTGCGGCTGGCCGCGGACATGGGGTGCCTGTTCAGCATCGACACCGACGCCCACGCGCCGGGACAGCTGGACTTCCTGTCCTACGGGTGCGAGCGCGCCGCCGCGGCCGGCATCGCGGCCGACCGGATCATCACCACGTGGCCGCTCGACGACCTGCTCGCGTTCGCCGCGACATGATCAGGCCCGCGGGCCGCCGAACATGATCTCGTCCCACGTGGGAACCGACGCGCGCTTGCGGCGCTTCGGCTTCTGCTGCTGAGTCGCCTCCGGCGCCCCCTCGGGCCCGTCGACCAGCGCGTCCTGGGCGGCGTCGGCGTCCGCTGCCTGCCCGGTGCCCGGACGAACCCCGCCCGGGCGACGTCGCTCGGACGCCCGCGGCCTCGGCACCTCCCTCTCGGCCGGTTCGGGTTCGGGCTCGGGCTCCTCGTCGGGTTCCGGCTCGACCTGCGCCGCGTCGCCCTCGGGCGCCGGCGGTTCGGACAGGCCCGCGTAGATGTTGACGGAGTCCTCGTTGAAGCTCGAGAGCATGTCGTAGAGCGTGTCGAGCTGGCTGTGGCTACTGGGGACGAAGTCGTAGACGCCGTCGACCTGCTCCAGTTCGGTGTCGAGGAAGTCCTCGACGGGCGGCTCGGCGGCGGTCTGGGGTCGGCCGGCGGGCTCGGCGGCCGGCTCGTCGTCCCGGAAGTGCGGAGCGGGCTCCTCCTCGGCCGCCTCCACGACCACCGGACGCCGAGAGCGTGCCGTGGGCCGGTGGGGCAGGGGCACGGTCATCTCGCCGGCGTCCGCCTTCGCCCGCTCCATGGCCTGCTCGTCGTTGAGGTCGACGGTCGGTTCCGCGTCGGGGTCGGCACCCGGACGCCGGCGCCCCGGCTCGGGCACCTGCGCCGGCACCCCCTCGCCGATCAGCGCGCTCGCCTCGACGTTCGCGGCGGTGCTGAACCGGGCCCGCTGGTCGTAGTGGAAGAGGAGTTCCTGCTCGCCGGCGTCGGACTGATAGCGCCCCTGCACGGTCCAGATCCGGTTCTCGCCCCGCCAGGCGTCCCACTGGACCCCGTCGGGGTCGACCCCGCGCGACTGGAGCCGCTCCCCGACGACCATCGACAGCGACCGGTGCGATCCGGTCTCGCCGCGCCGACGCACGGGCGACGACAGGGCGGCCGCCGCCTGGTGCTCGCGCTCGGCGAGCACCGGCGTGGCGAAGGCCTCGACCTGCTCCGAGGGGACGCCGGCGGCTCTCGCGACCTGATCGACAGACTCGCCGGCGCGGATGCGAGTCTGGATCTCACGAGGGTTGAGCGCGCTGTCCATGTGAATTCTCCAGGTGGTTCTGTGCTGGTCCTCCGCCCACCCGGCGCACTGGCCTGCCAGCTCCGCCGGGCGCGTGAGGGTGACCTCCACGAGGTGGTCCAAAGCTATCTCGCCCTCCGGCAGGGCAGGCAAGGACAGGGCCGGGGGCCGCTCCGGACCTGAAGTTGGGGTCGAGACGCAAGCGCAGGGCGTCAGTGCTCGTCGGCACCGGACGGCAGTTGTCCGGTCTGTCAGGATGGTCCCCGTGACCACGATCCACGATGCGGTGCCGGGTGCAGGCAGCGTCCCGCCGGCCGACTTCGACGCCCTGCTGCTGCTCTCGTTCGGAGGCCCCGAGGCTCCCGACGAGGTGGTGCCGTTCCTCGAGAACGTCACCCGCGGCTCGGGCATCCCGAAGGAGCGCCTCTCGGAGGTGGGCCAGCACTACTTCCTGTTCGGCGGCCGCAGTCCGATCAACGACCAGAACCGCGCACTGATCGACGCGCTGCGCAAGGAACTCGACTCCCGGGGGGTCGCCGCGCCGATCTACTGGGGCAACCGCAACTGGCGCCCCTACGTCTCCGAGGCGCTCGAGCGGCTGATCGCCGATGGGCACCGCACCGTCCGGGTGCTCACGACGAGCGCCTATCCCTCCTATTCCGGCTGCCGCAGCTACCGGGAGGATCTCGCGGGCGCCCTCGCGCAGCTCTCGCACGTGCCCGACGACCTCGCGTTCACCCGCGTCGGCAACTACGGCCTCGACGAGTCGTTCGTGGCCGCCAACGCGCTCGCCCTGGCCGCGGCGCTCCGCGAGCTGCCGGAGGCCCGCATCGT
>JAJYQH010000191.1 GCA_021794705.1 Actinomycetes bacterium
GCCCTCGGACGCCGGCGTCGTCGTAGCGAGCAGCGACGCGGAGGCGATGCGGGCAACGCTCCAGCTCTCCAGCCGGATCGGCTTCCAGATGCCGGCCGTGATGAGCGCGGGCCCCCAGTCCCAGCCGAAGTTGCACGCCATCTTCCGGATCATGTTGAACGGGTACTTCTCGACGTGCGGGAGGGCGCCGATCTGGCTCTCGGTCGCGCGGGCGGCCTCGAGGGCCGGGGAGAACTCGATGACCAGCTCGTTGTCGCCCTCGTGCAGCAGGTGCTTGACCGGGAAGCGGAAGCTGCGGTGCTGGTTGGCCGTGCGGCCGACCACTTCGCCGTTGACGCTGATCGTCGCGACGGTGTCGAGCCCCTCGCAGACCAGATCGGTGTGGTCGTCGTCGAGGGCGGGGTCGGACGCCGCGAGCTCGATGTGGGTGGTGTAGCGCCAGGTCTGGTCGCCCACCCAGGCCTGGGCGCCCTCGTTGAGCCCGACATACGGGTCAGGGATGAGTGAGGCATCGAGGAGGTCGGTGTGCACCACGCCCGGCACGGTGGCGGGGATGCCCTGGGAGAGGGCGTCGCGGACGTCACCGGGGACGGCGGATGCGGACGGCTCGTCGAGGGCGGCGGTGAGCCGCCACGTCGAGCGGGCGAGGTCCAGGATGTCGATGCTCATCAGGTTGTCGATACTCCCCACGGGTCAATGTGCTCGGAATGTTCGGTGCATCTGATCGTCCGCTTCAACCGTGAAGCCGGACAGCTGGTTCGTGCAGCACAACGGGTTCGCGGTGTTCGGGGGAGAGGTGCCCCTGGCGGCCGTGAACCCTCGTGACGGCGTTTCCTACCACCTCGTAAGAACGACGCTAGGTGAGATTCAACCAAGCCGCCTAGCGATGTCAAGCATCGTCACCGGATTGCAACAATTGTGTCCTGACCAACTGGTAGCCAGGCCTTTGTGGACCGCCCGGTGGAGCAATTCGGGGCCTCGGGTCAGGGCCGATCTGCCTACCCGACGGGGTCGAGGCGCCCGAGGGCCGACGTGGGTGATCCGCTCGGGCATCGCCCTCGCCCCGTGGCCGAATCTCCGCGAACTGCGTGACACGTCCCGCAACTTAAGCGGTTTAGCAAGCCATGTCAAGGATGATCCGGGCGGTGCGCCGGCGCCGGGACGCCGGCCGGCGCGGACGCCGACCGTGCCCGCCCCGGATCCCTACGGACAGCGGGGGCGGCGAGTCCGCCAGGCTGGCATCGGCGGCGACGCACAATGGTCGGGTGCCCACTTACCGAGACCGCGCCGTGGTGCTGCGCACCCACAAACTGGGGGAGGCCGATCGCATCATCACCGCGCTGTCCAGGGAACACGGCAAGGTCCGGGCGGTGGCCCGCGGGGTGCGCCGAACCTCCAGCCGCTTCGGCGGACGACTCGAGCCCTTCAGCCACATCGACGTGCAGTTCGCGGTCGGCCGCAACCTCGACGTCGTCGCCCAGGTGGAGTCGCTGCAGGCCTTCGGCGACCCGCTGTCGATCGACTACGCCGCGTTCACCGTCGGGCAGGTGATGCTCGAGACCGCCGACCGGATCGTGCTCGACGACGGCGAGCCCGCGCTGCAGCAGTACCGCCTGTTGGTCGGCGCGCTGCGGACGCTGTGCGACGGCACCCCCGACGGACGCCGGCCGGCCGGCATGGTGCTCGACTCCTACCTGCTCCGGGCGCTCGCGGTCGCCGGCTACGCCCCCTCCCTCGACGCGTGCGCGCGGTGCGGCACCGCCGGGCCGCACGAGTGGTTCTCCCCGGCCGCCGGCGGTCTGGTCTGCCGCGACTGTCGACCCCCCGGCACGCCGGCCCTGGACGCCGGCACGCTCGCCCACCTGCGGGCGCTGCTCACGGGCGACTGGCCAGCCACCCGGGAGGTGCCGGCGTCCGTGCAGAAGCGGGCCTCGGGACTGGTCGCGGCCTTCACCCAGTGGCACCTCGAGCGGGCCCTCCGCTCGCTCCCGCACGTCGAGTGGGACTTCGCCGATCGCTAGCATGACCGGCGTGTTCGTCCTCACCAGGTTCCGCGTGCCCGAGGCCGAGACGGCCGAGTTCGAGGACGCCGCCCGCGCCGCCATCGCCGTGCTGTCCGCCCGCCCGGGTGCCGAGTCGGTCGACCTGCTGCGCAACCTCGACGACCCCGACCTGTGGGCGATCGTCGGCCGATGGGCGGACGTCGGCTCGTACCGTCGCGCGCTCGGAGGCATGGAGTCGCGGATGGTCGTCATGCCGCTGCTCAGCCGGGCGATCGACGAGGCGTCCGCCTACCTCGACCCGGGCGAGGTCGGGGTGAACGTCCCGCGGGGGGACGCCGAATCGGGCTCAGCGGGCTGGAGCGTCCCCGGCGACCGGTAGGCTGCTCCGAGCGTCGTCAGGACGCCCGTGGGCGCCAGCCGGGTGCCCCCGCCAATGAGGACTTGGAGAACCGCCATGGCACCGCTGAGCACGCTCGACAACGTCATCAACCTCGCCAAGCGGCGGGGTTTCGTCTTCCCCTGTGGCGAGATCTACGGCGGCACCCGGGCGGCGTGGGACTACGGGCCCCTCGGCGTCGAGCTCAAGGAGAACATCAAGCGCCAGTGGTGGCGATCGATGGTCACCAGCCGCGACGACATCGTCGGCCTCGACTCGTCGGTCATCCTGCCCAAGCAGGTCTGGGTGGCGTCGGGTCACGTCGGCGTCTTCTCCGATCCGCTCACCGAGTGCCTGAGTTGCCACAAGCGGTTCCGCGCCGACCACCTCGAGGAGGACTTCGAGGCGAAGAAGGGCCGCAAGCCCGAGTCGATGGCCAACATCAACTGCCCGAACTGCGGCACCAAGGGCCAGTGGACCGAGCCCCGCGACTTCAACATGATGCTCAAGACCTACCTCGGGGTGATCGAGGACGAGTCGGGCCTGCACTACCTGCGTCCCGAGACCGCGCAGGGCATCTTCATCAACTTCAAGCAGGTGCTCAACGCCACCCGGCAGAAGCCCCCGTTCGGCATCGCCCAGACCGGCAAGAGCTTCCGCAACGAGATCACCCCCGGCAACTTCATCTTCCGCACCCGCGAGTTCGAGCAGATGGAGATGGAGTTCTTCGTCGTGCCCGGCACCGACGAGACCTGGCACCAGTACTGGATCGACACCCGTACCGACTGGTACGTCAACCTCGGCATCGCGCGCGACAACCTGCGGCACTTCGAGCACCCCAAGGAGAAGCTGTCGCACTACTCGAAGCGCACCGTCGACATCGAATACCGCTTCGGCTTCGCCGGCAGCGAGTGGGGCGAGCTCGAGGGCATCGCGAACCGCACCGACTTCGACCTGTCGACCCACAGCGAGCACTCTGGCACCGACCTGTCGTACTTCGACCAGGCGAGCGGCGAGCGCTACGTCCCCTACGTCATCGAGCCCGCCGCAGGTCTCACGCGCTCGCTCATGGCGTTCCTCGTCGACGCCTACGCCGAGGACGAGGCCCCGAACACCAAGGGCGGGGTCGACAAGCGCACCGTGCTGAGGCTCGACCACCGGCTGGCGCCGGTCAAGGCAGCGGTGCTGCCGCTGTCACGCAACGAGGCCCTGTCCCCGAAGGCCCGGGATCTGGCCGCCGAACTGCGCCAGTTCTGGAACGTCGACTTCGACGACGCCCAGGCGATCGGGAAGCGCTACCGCCGCCAGGACGAGATCGGGACGCCGTACTGCATCACCGTCGACTTCGACACCCTCGAGGACCAGGCCGTCACGATCCGCAACCGCGACACGATGGCCCAGGAGCGCGTGGCGCTCGACCAGGTGCAGGGCTACCTCGCCCAGCGTCTGCCCGGCTGCTGAGGTTCACCGCGACTCGGGCCGCGGCTCACGGCCGGTAATCGGCGGCCCGCCCTAGGGTGAAAGCATGCGGGTGGATTTCGGTGAGATCGAGGTACGGGGAACCCTTCCGGGAGCGGGCGACGGGCTGCCGATCCTCGACGCGGGGGGCGCGAAGAGCGTTCCGGCGTCGGATCTGCTGAGACTGGGCGGCGGCGCGGTGCCGCGGTACCCGACCGTGCTGCCCTACGACCGGCAGGCGGGCTACTCCCGCGACGTCGGGGCTCACCGGCTCCGCGTCGCCACGGTGGGCGACGAACGGACGACCGCCACCTTCCTGCTCGACCTCGGCGGGCGGCTGTGGAGCCTTGTCGTCGACGGCCGGGAGCTGCTCTACCAGTCGGACCCGCTGATGATCGGTCACCTCGCCCTGCGCAACGCCTGGTTCGCCGGCGGCACCGAGTGGAACCTCGGGTTCACCGGCCACTGGCCGCTCACCTGCTCACCGGTGTTCGCGGGGGTGGTCGCGACGCCCCAGGGCGAGGTGCTGCGGCTGTGGGAGTACGAGCGGATGCTCGGGCTGGTCTGGCGGATCGACGTCGCGGTCCGCGACGGCGTGCTGCTCGTGCACCCGGTGCTGCACAACGCCACGAGCCGCACCGTGCCCGTCTACTGGTGGTCGAACACGGCCGTCCCGCTGCACCCCGACTCCAGGGTGATCGTGCCCGCGTCCGACGCCTGGTTCTACGACGAGCAGTCGCTGCTCGAGGTCGTGGCCGTTCCCGGCGATCCCGATGCCAGCCGGCCGGCGCGGCACCCGCGGGCCGCCGACCACTTCTTCCGGCTTTCCGGACGGCCGTGGATGATGGCCGTCGACGGTGCCGGCACCGGGCTGGGCCAGGCCTCCACCGACAGGCTGCCCGGCCGCAAGCTGTTCCGCTGGGGCGAGGGCGCCGGTGGACGCCATTGGCAGCGGTGGTTGGCCCCCGAGGGGCGGGGATACCTCGAGATCCAGGCCGGCCTCGCCACCACTCAGCTCGAGCACCTTCCACTCGCCGCCGGCGAGACGTGGGAGTGGACCGAGGCCTACGGAGCCGTGAGCCCCGGCGCCCCCGCGCAGGGCGACTGGCACGCCGCGGTGGACGCCGGACGCGCGGCGATCGACGCGATGATCGACCCGCACCGGCTCGAGCGCGAGCACGCCGACTTCGCCGCGATCCGCGACCACCAGCCGACCGTCGTCGCGACGGCGTCCGGCTGGGGCGCACTCCAGGTGGCCGCCGGTTCCCGGCTCGGGACGGGTACGCCCTTCCCGGAGGAGACCCTCGGGCCCGATCAGCGGCCCTGGCTCGACCTCGCCACCGGGGCCGGCCTCCCGGACGCCGGCGACGTCCCGTCGGCGGTCACCGGCGACCCCTGGCGGTCGCTGCTCGCCGCGCACGAGGGCTGGCGCGAGCGGTACCTGCGCGCGCTCATCGCCATCGCCGA
>JAJYQH010000281.1 GCA_021794705.1 Actinomycetes bacterium
TTCGTGGTGTGGATTCCGATGATGTCGACCGACTCGCCGGTCTTCACAACGCCGCGCTCGATGCGACCGGTGACGACGGTGCCACGACCTGTGATCGTGAACACGTCCTCCACGGGCATGAGGAAGGGCTTGTCGACCTCGCGCTCGGGCTGCGGGATGTAGTCGTCGACGGCCTCCATGAGGTCGAGGATCGACTGGGTCCACTTCGGGTCGCCGTTCATGGCCGGGAACGCGGCCACGCGGACGACCGGGCAGTTGTCACCGTCGAACTCCTGCGAGGTCAGCAGCTCGCGGACCTCCATCTCGACGAGCTCGATGAGCTCCTCGTCGTCGACCATGTCGCACTTGTTGAGGGCCACGACGATGGCGGGGACGCCGACCTGGCGGGCGAGCAGCACGTGCTCGTGGGTCTGGGGCATCGGGCCGTCGGTGGCGGCGACCACGAGGATCGCACCGTCCATCTGAGCGGCACCGGTGATCATGTTCTTCACGTAGTCGGCGTGACCGGGGCAGTCGACGTGAGCGTAGTGCCGCTTCTCGGTCTGGTACTCGACGTGCGCGATGGAGATGGTGATACCGCGCTGGCGCTCTTCGGGTGCCTTGTCGATCTGGTCGAACGCGGACACGGCGTTGAGGGCGGGGTACTTGTCGTGCAGCACCCGGGTGATCGCCGCGGTGAGCGTGGTCTTGCCGTGGTCGATGTGTCCGATGGTGCCGATGTTACAGTGCGGCTTGGTCCGCTCGAACTTGGCCTTTGCCACTTAGGGCTCCTTCTGGTGTGACGCTTCCGAGGTCTTCGAAGCGCTCGTTTCCTGAAAACGCTTTGGGGATTTTCCCACAGCGCCGCACTCGGTGCGTGACTTTGGGTCGGACCCCAGCACTGGCGGGCGTCGGGGAACCCGTCCAAGTCTAGGGGATGCGCCCTGACTGTCAAAAGTGATCCGGCGTCCCCCAGCTGTGGGCTGAGAAACGCCGGATCACAGGGACTTACGGGCCGAGGATCACTCGCCGCCGCGGGCCTTGGCGATGATCTCGTCCGAGATCGTCTTCGGAGTCTCGCCGTAGGAGTGGAACTCCATCGAGTACGAGGCCTGGCCCGAGGTCTTCGACCGGAGGTCGCCGACGTAGCCGAACATCTCCGACAGCGGCACGAGCGCCCGGACGACCCGGTTGCCGTGGATCTCGTCCATCGCCTGAATGTGACCGCGACGGGCGTTCAGGTCGCCGATCACCGTGCCGAGGTAGTCGTCGGGGGTGGTCACCTCGACCGCCATGAGCGGCTCGAGGATCGCCGGGTCGGCCTTGCGCGCGGCCTCCTTGAAAGCCATCGAGCCGGCGATCTTGAAGGCGAGTTCGGAGGAGTCGACGTCGTGGTAGGCGCCGTCGACGAGGGTCGCACGCACGTCCTCGACCGGGTAGCCGGCCAGCACGCCGAACTGCATGGCGTCCTGGATGCCGGCGTCGACGGCCGGGATGTACTCGCGCGGGATGCGCCCACCGGTGACCGCGTTGACGAACTCGTAGCCGGAGCCCGGCTCCAGCGGCTCGAGGCTGATGATGACGCGACCGTACTGGCCGGAGCCACCCGACTGCTTCTTGTGGGTGTACTCGACCTTCTCGACCGGACGCCGCAGGGTCTCACGGTAGGCGACCTGCGGCTTGCCGATGTTCGCCTCGACCTTGAACTCGCGCTTCATCCGGTCGATGAACACCTCGAGGTGCAGCTCACCCATGCCGGCGATGATCGTCTGGCCGGTCTCTTCGTCGGTGTGGACGCGGAAGGTCGGGTCCTCCTCGACGAGGCGCTGGATGGCGGCCGAGAGCTTCTCCTGGTCGGACTTCGTCTTCGGCTCGATCGCCTGCTCGATGACCGGGGCCGGGAAGTCCATCGACTCGAGGATGATCGGGTGGGCGGGGTCGCAGAGGGTCTCACCGGTGGTGGTGTCCTTGAGGCCCATGACCGCGCAGATCATGCCGGCGCCGATCGAGGCGATCTCCTCACGCTTGTTCGCGTGCATCTGGTAGATCTTGCCGATCCGCTCCTTCTTGCCCTTCGTGGCGTTGAGCACCTGGGCGCCGGCCTGCAGCACACCGGAGTAGACGCGGATGAAGGTGAGCTTGCCGAGGTGCGGGTCGGACGCGATCTTGAACGCGAGCATCGACAGCGGCTCTTCGGTGCTGGGGTGCCGCTCGAGCACCACGGACTCGTCACCCGGCTTGAAGCCCTGGATGGCGGGCACGTCGACCGGAGACGGCAGGTAGTCGAGGACGGCGTCCAGCAACGGCTGCACACCCTTGTTCTTGAACGAGGTGCCGCACACGACCGCGGTGAACTTGTTCTCGATGACGCCCTTGCGGATGGCCGCCTTGAGCTGGGGGACGCTGATCTCCTCGCCCTCCAGGTAGGCCTCCATGAGCGCGTCGTCGGCCTCGGACGCGATCTCGAGGAGTTCCGCGCGCGCCGCGTCGGCGGCGTCCTTCATGTCGGCCGGGATCTCCTCGACCTCGTAGTCCTCACCGATCTTGGTCTCGCCGCGCCACGTGAGGGCACGCATGCCGACCAGGTCGACGACGCCGAGGAAGTTCGCCTCCGAACCGATCGGCAGCTGCAGCACCGCGGGGGTGGCGTTGAGCCGCTCGCGGATGGTGCGCACGCAGAAGTCGAACGAGGCACCCGTGCGGTCGAGCTTGTTGATGTAGCAGATGCGCGGCACGCCGTAGCGGGTCGCCTGGCGCCACACGGTCTGGCTCTGCGGCTCGACACCGGCCACACCGTCGAACACCGCCACCGCGCCGTCGAGCACGCGGAGCGACCGCTCCACCTCGACGGTGAAGTCGACGTGCCCGGGGGTGTCGATGATGTTGATCTGGTGGTCCTTCCAGAAGCACGTGGTGGCGGCGGAGGTGATGGTGATCCCCCGCTCCTGCTCCTGCTCCATCCAGTCCATCGTCGCGGCGCCGTCGTGCACCTCACCGATCTTGTAGTTGATCCCGGTGTAGAACAGGATGCGCTCGGTGGTGGTGGTCTTGCCGGCGTCGATGTGGGCCATGATGCCGATGTTGCGCACCTTGGCGAGGTCGGTCTTCAAGTCGATGGCCACGTGGCTTCAACCTCAATCTCTGCAAGTCGTGTGAATGACGGCCGGGCCGAACGGCCCGGGGGTGGCCTGCGCACGAGGGTGCAGGCGTGGCCGGTGAGGCGATGGCGCCCCCTCCGGGCTCCGGAGGGGGCTGCGGGTCACCAGCGGTAGTGGGCGAAGGCGCGGTTGGCCTCGGCCATCTTGTGCGTGTCCTCGCGGCGCTTCACCGAAGCGCCCAGGCCGTTGCTGGCGTCGAGGATCTCGTTCATCAGCCGCTCGGACATCGTCTTCTCGCGGCGGGCGCGGGAGAAGTTGACCAGCCAGCGCAGCGACAGCGTGTTGCCGCGGGCCGGCTTCACCTCGACCGGCACCTGGTAGGTGGCGCCACCGACGCGGCGGGACTTCACCTCGACGGCCGGCTTGATGTTGTCGAGCGCCTTCTTCAAGGTGACGACGGGGTCGACGCCGGTCTTGGTGCGGGTGCCCTCGAGCGCGGAGTAGACGATGTTCTGGGCGACGGTCTTCTTGCCGTCGAGCAGGATCTTGCTCACCAGCTGGCTCACCACGGGCGAGCCGTAGACCGGGTCGACGACGACGGGGCGCTTGGGCGCCGGTCCCTTGCGAGGCATTACTTCTCCTTCTTGGCGCCGTAACGGCTGCGCGCCTGCTTGCGGTTCTTCACGCCCTGCGTGTCGAGGGAACCGCGGATGATCTTGTACCGGACACCAG
The DNA here is from genome assembly GCA_021794705.1 of Actinomycetes bacterium. Lineage (GTDB taxonomy): Bacteria > Actinomycetota > Actinomycetes > Propionibacteriales > Propionibacteriaceae > JAJYQH01. The sequence continues at coordinate 3,810 of JAJYQH010000281.1, forward strand.
GAAGGTCCTTCACGCGGCCGCCGCGCACGAGCACCATCGAGTGCTCCTGGAGGTTGTGCCCCACGCCCGGGATGTAGGCGGTGACCTCGACGCCCGACGACAGGCGCACACGGGCGACCTTGCGGAGGGCGGAGTTCGGCTTCTTCGGGGTGGTGGTGTACACGCGAGTGCACACGCCCCGGCGCTGGGGCGAGCCCTTGAGCGCGGGCGTCTTGTTCTTGCTGACCTTGTCAGTGCGGCCCTTGCGGACCAACTGCTGGATTGTAGGCACCGGCTGGTATCTCTTTCGTTGTCTGGAATGGTTGACCCTGGCTGTACGCCCCGCGTCCCCGCGACGGAAACCACCGCTGATTCCCGAGGCCGGATCTGGAGCGCCGTGCGTTCTCCGCACCTGCCAGCGCGTCCTCGCAACGTTTAGGACGCGGGCCCGTGCCAGGGATCGCACTGCATGATTGCGCGCCCGACACTGCCGGGCACAGGGTACAAATCTAGTCGCCCGTCGAATACTGGTCAAAACCGGGGTCCTCGCCCCACCCCGGGCGGGGGTCAGGAGGCGCTGTGGGTCTCTCGCCGCTCGAGCCGCTCCCGGTCGGACGCCGTGAGGAATGCGGACGCGGCCAGCACCCTCCCCGCGAGCTCACGCTTGCTGGTGAGAGCCCAGAAGAGGTCGCGGATGGTGACTCCGTGGTCGGGCACCGACACCCTCTCGATGGGATCGCCGGCCCGGATCTCGCCCGGCTGCAGCACGGACAGGTAGGTGCCGCAGCGTCCGGTCGCCGTGAACTCCCGGATCCACCGCGCCCGGCCGGCCCATTCCTGGAAGGTGCGGCACGGGATGCGGGGGCAGCTGACCTGCAACTCGGCGGTGCCGACCCGCCACCGCTCCCCCACGATCGCCTGCTCGGGCGCCAGGCCGACCACCGTGAGGTTCTCCCCCATCCAGCCGTCCGGCAGCCGGCGTCCGAGGACGCCCTCGTAGTGGTCGAGGTCGTCGCGGGCCACGGCGTAGACCGCCTGGGCGTCCCCGCCGTGATGGCGCCGGTCGCCGATGAAGTCGCCGCGCACGCCGCTGCCCGACAGGTCGGACTTCGGACCAGGGGCGAACACGTCGATCCGCTCCACGGGACGCTTGTCGATGCCGGTGACCGTGACATCGCTGCGGGTGTCGGGGTTGGGGCGCGAGGAGCCGACGTTGACGCTGATCACCTGCGGACGGGCGGTCGTGGTCGGATCGGGGTACGCACCGCTGGTTGTCACGGGCTCACGCTAGCCGACCGGCGTCCGCCGGCCCGGGTGCATCGCCTGATGAACGCCGATGGCGGGGCGGCCCGGAAAGGGACACCCCGCCACCGATGAGCGGATGGGACCGGCTCAGCGCATGTCGCCGAAGTCGAGGTCCTCCAGCGGCACCGCCGGACCCGTGGTCGACCCGAAGTCGTAGTCGTACGGGTCGTAGCTCATGGTGAACGCCGTGGCCTTGGCC
>JAJYQH010000103.1 GCA_021794705.1 Actinomycetes bacterium
GGAGCCCCTCCCGCACCTCGTGGAAGAGCCGCGACACGTTCCAGTGCAGTTCCCCGGACACGGGCAGCGGGTCGTGGGTGAACCGGTGCGCCTGCCGCAGGTCGACCCGGACGCCGGCGGCGTCCGGGATGAGCGTGGCCAGCATGACCCGGCCGCTGGTCGCCCCGAGATCGACGGCGGCGAACGAGCGGGCCTCCCCCATCTCAGGCGCCCCAGCCGGCCTGCTGCCCGCCCACCCGCTCGCGGGCGATGGTGGCGAGGTAGTCGGTGGCCCGGAACGCCTTGAGCGGGTCGGGGGCCAGGCCGTGCTCCTCGCGGAGCTCGGCGAGCAACGGCCGGACGTCGGTGTCGTACGCGTCCATGAGGACGCCGTTCGCCCCCAGCACGTCGCCCGCCGCCTGCGCCTCGGCGAGGGCCGCCCGGTCGACGAGCAGCGCCTTGGCTGTGGCCTCCTGGACGTTCATGATCGAGCGGATCTGGCCGGGGATCTTGTCCTCGATGTTGTGGCACTGGTCGAGCATGAAGTTGACGCCGGAGTCGGGGCTGAGGGCCCCGGCGATGACGATCTCGTTCATGATCCGGAACAGCTGGAACGGGTCGGCCGCGCCGACGATGAGGTCGTCGTCGGCGTAGAAGCGGGAGTTGAAGTCGAAGGCGCCGAGCCGGCCGAGCCGGAGCAGCTGGGCGACGATGAACTCGATGTTCGTGCCCGGCGCGTGGTGACCGGTGTCGAGGACGACGAAGGCCTTGTCACCGAGGGCGAGGCAGTGCACGAGCGAGGTGCCCCAGTCGGGGATGTCGGTGGCGTAGAAGGCCGGCTCGAAGAACTTGTACTCGAGGACCAGCCGTTCACCCTCGCCGAGCTCGGCGTAGATCTGCCGCAGCCCCTCGCCGAGCCGCTCCTGCCGCGAGCGCAGGTCGTCCTGCCCCGGGTAGTTGAGCCCGTCGGCGAGCCAGATCTTCAGCTCGTGGCTGCCCGTGGCCCGCATGATGTCGATGCACTCGAGGTGGTGGGCCACCGCCTTGCGGCGGATGCCGGCGTCCGGGTTGCACAGGCTGCCGAGCTTGTAGTCGTCGTCCTGGAAGACGTTGGAGTTGATCATGCCGATGCTCACTCCGTGGTCGCGGGCGAACCCGGCGAGGTCGGAGTAGTCGTCGACCTTGTCCCACGGGATGTGCAGGGAGACCCGCGGCGCGTGGCCGGTGAACTTGTGCACCTGCGCGGCGTCGGCGATCTTCTCGTACGGGTCGCGCGGGGTGCCCGGGCTGCCGAACACCTTGAACCGGGTGCCCGAGTTGCCGTAGGCCCAGCTCGGCACCTCGATCGTCTGCTGCTCGAGCAGGGCGCGGGCCCCGGGATCAAGGTCGGCGAGGTGTGTCATGTGCGTCTCTCCAGTCATCGTCGTCGATGCGTTGAATCGTTTCATGCTGACAGTAGCACCGCCTCACACCCCCGCGCCAGGGGACGCCGGAACGCTCGGCAGGGCGGCCGGGATGAGGGCGAGATTCTGGATGACGGCGAGGCCGTACTGGGCGGCGTCGTTGGTGCTCACCCACGCCGCCTCGGTGACCGGACGCAGCACCTCGGGGCCCTCCACGGTGGTCGTCTCCCAGACCCGCTGACGCTGCACCGGGTTGACATTGAGCCGGTCGACGCCCGCGTCGAACGACTCCCAGGCCCGGCGCGCGAGCTCCTCATCGCCCCGGCGGTGGGCCAGCCATGCCGACAGCCGGCTGTGCCCCTGGACGAGGGAGATGCCGGTGAGCTGCTGCCCGACCTCCGCCCGCTGCTCCTCCGGCGTGGCGAGGTACAACCGGCAGTACTGCTCCCAGGCGCCGGCGAACCCCGGCACCTCCTCCGGCGTCCCCTCGGTGAGCCGGATGAGCTCCGAGCAGACCTCCACGAGCCCGAACACCGCCGACAGGTGCGACACCTGGATCTGGTCGGGGAAGGCGTCGAAGCGGCCGGTGGCCAGGCGCAACCGTGCCTCGCCGCTCAGGAAGCCGCGGGGCAGGGCGGCGATCCCCTCCATCGTCCCGAGCAGCCGGTCGCGGGCCCGCTCGCGCACGGCGGGGTCGCCGACCCGCTCCCAGGCGGTGAGCCAGGCGGCGGCGAGCGCGCTCCAGTCCGTGCCGAGCCCGATGGAGACGACGTCCGGGTTGGCGACGTACCCGTCCGCGCGGACCTTCCGGTTGGGATCGAGCACCGCGAAGGCCCGCTCGACCTCGGCGAGTTCTCCGAGGAGGTCGCCGGTGCGCTCGTCGGCGGACAGGTAGTAGAAGATCCGCCGGTAGATGGCCGAGGAGATCCGGGCCTGCTTCGCCGAGCAGCCCCAGTGCTGGACGTTGTGGCGGCTGCCGAGCATCGCGAAGCGGCCCTGGTGGTAGACGTCGACCTCGCCGGTGTGCCGGGTCATCGCCTCGGCGAAGCGGTAGGTCCGCGGCGACCCGGTGCGGAGGAACTGGTGCCAGAGGAACAGGTCGGGGCTGAGCTCGGAGTTGTCCCAGGCGAAGCCGCCGACGTCGTAGCGCCACTGGTGCCGGTCGACGTCGTAGGTGTGCATGACGTCGCCGTAGTCCCAGAACCCGTACCAGCGCCGCAGCTCGCGCTGCTGCACGTAGTAGTCGACCAGCCACTCGAGGCGGTCCTCGAGCCGCTCGGCGTCCGGCGTCGACCGGTCGACCGGGGCCCAGTCGCCGAAGATCCGCTGCTCGTGCAGGTAGTCGACCGGGGCGACGGCGACGGCGGGGTCCTGCACGGACGCCGCGTCCCACGCCAGGTCGTCGCCCGTCGGGGTCGCGGCGTAGGCGATCAGGTGCAGCTCGTGGGTGCGGGCGATGCCCCGGGGGTCGGAGAACCCGGGCTGGTAGTCCTCGTAGGTGATGTCCATGGCGCGGAGTTCCTCCTCCGTGCCCTCAATGCCCAGCCCGTCGTGGTAGCTGCGAAGGTCCATCGGCGGGGCGCTGGGCGACCACAGCCACAGGGTGAGCGAGCCGGCGTCCGCACCCGCACCGGCCACGTCGATCCGGGTCGGGTAGCTCTGCCAGAAGTCGCGGAGGCCCACGCCGACGCCGCCCGAGGGGTCGCCGAGGTAGGCGAAGCCCGCGGACCGGCCGCCCCCGGGGATCTTCACCCAGGAGCAGTCCGGCGAGGTCCGCTTGGCGAGGGTGAAACCGTCTGGGCTGTGCTGCTCCAGTCGCCAGTCGTTCCACACCGGGACGAACCGGAGCAGCCGCTCGACGACCTCCGAGAGGGCGGTGATCCGCCGGCCGGAGATTTGGGCGTCGCGTGCCTCGGCGCCGGCGTCCCGCCGCAGGCCGGTGATGCCCTGCGCGGCCTCGGTGAGAAATCCGGGCCGGCCGTCGGCTCCCATCGGCCCGGCGATCCGGACGTGCCGGTTGAGCGGATCCTCACGGAGCGGCACGGCGACGCGCAGCCCCAGGCCGGCCAGGCACTCGGTGGCGGGGTCGGCGTCCCAGAGCAGGGTGTGCACGATCCGCAGGTCGGGGCTCCCGGCGGTCGCATAGAGGCGCACCCGGAACGGGAGCCACTCCTCGACCTCCCGGTCGGTGGTCGCCCGCGGCACGTGCACGCCGTCGAGGCGCAGCACCGCCCGCACGGGGCCCGACTGCTCGACGCTGACGGATCGCACCTGCCCGACCCACTCCTCCGCAGGCACGGAGCCGGCCCGATCGCCGGCGGGGACGCCGCGCCGTTCGCTCACGAGCTCGACGTCCCGGGCGACCGGCGTGCCGTCGAGGCCGATCCCGGTGACCAGATGGTTTCCGGACCGTGGCACCCGCCATTCGGTCGCGCCGGTGCGCACGACCACGGCCTCGGCGGTTTCGGTGACGCTCACCGGGTCGGCGGACGCCTCGGGCTCCCCGGGAGCGAGGGTGTGCTCCCCGTCGGGAAGCCCGGCCACGGCGTGTCCCGACCACTTGAGGCTGCCGTCCGGCCAGGTGGCCAACGGCCACGACTGCACCGGGACGCCGCCGAGGTGGAAGCCGCTGTCCGCGGCCACCTCTCCCCGCGGCCAGGGCATCCCCCACGCGACCGGGCGGTCAACACCGCCGGCGATGCGGCGGACGGGGGCCGTCGCCGGACTCATCGGCCCTCCCCCTCGGCCTGCGCCGACTCGACGAGGGGTCGCAGCTCGCCCGCCACCGCGCGGGCCACCTCGCTCGCACCGAGGAGCGAGAAGTGGGTGTCGTCGCGGACGCCGTCGCGCCACAGGTGGTGCTCGCCCGGACCGAAGTGCATGAACAACCGCACCGATCCCTCGTCGCCGTACGCCTCGTAGACGGCGGCGCTCAAGGCCTCGACGTCGATGAGCGCCACGCCGAGCGAGTCGGCCAGTTCGCGCACGACGACCGGGTACTCGCCGTGCGAGCCCGCGTAGGTGCCGTCGACGAGCGTGCGGCGTCCCACCGGGGTGCAGAGCACCGGCGTCAGCCCGTGGTCACGGCAGTCCTGCACCATGTGCGCGAGGTTCTCCCGGTAGCCGCCCCGGGCGGCGAGGGAGGGCAGCTTCGAGTCGTTGTGCCCGAACTGGATGAGCACGAGGTCGCCGGGGTGGGCGGCCCGCAGCAGGGCGTCCCACAGCCCCTCCCCCCGGTGGCTCGACGTGTTGGCACCGCCCTTGGCGAAGTTCGCCACCGTGACGCCTCCCCCGGACGCCGACGGGCCCAGCAGCGCGTTGAGGTGCGTGCCCAGGTGCTCCCCCCAGCCCGACATCGGCCGCTCGACGGCGGCGTAGTTGGCCACGGTGGAGTCCCCGGCCAGCAGAACACTCGGTGACACAGAAATCACGTTTCCTCTCATCCCTTGACCGATCCGATCAACATGCCCTTGGTGAAGTGCTTCTGGAGAAATGGGTAGAACACGAGAATCGGCAGCGTCGCGACGACGATGATGGCGAATTTCAGGCCCTGTTCCGGTGGCACGTAGTTGGGGTCGAGATTCTGGATCACGTCGGTCGATACGGTGACCTGCCGGACGAACATCTGCAGCGTCCACTTGCTCGAATCGCTGATGTAGAGCAGCGGAGACATGTAGTCGTTCCAGATCCCCACGGCGTAGAAGAGTGCGAAGGTGGCGAGGATCGGCTTGCTCAACGGCAGCATGATCCGCCAGAACACCGCCATCTCGGACGCCCCGTCGATGCGGGCCGCCTCCTGCAACTCCTCGGGGATCTCCTGGAAGAAGTTCTTGACGATGATGAGGTAGAAGGGGTTGATCGCCATCGGCAGGATCAGCGCCCAGTAGCTGTTGAGCAGGCCG
>JAJYQH010000033.1 GCA_021794705.1 Actinomycetes bacterium
ATCGGTTCGAGGGTGACGTCGTCGAGCTTGGCCAGCCTGAGGGTCGCGGCCCCGCAGGGCACCTGCGGGGCGCAGACGACCAGCCGCTTGCCCCTGAGCGAGGAGTTCAGCCCCGTGACGTGGCCCGGGTTGTCGGGCGGCGTGATGAGGATGAGCACGTTGGTCGCGAACACGGTGGGCGAGCCCGTCACCAGCTTCTGGCTCACGGCCCGGGCCATCGTCGTCTGGTCGGCGGTGGCGAGCACGTCGGCGCCCGCGCCTCCGGCGAGCTGGTCGACGAGATCGGACGAGCCGTCGAAGGAGAACGTGACGCTCACGCCCGGGTGGTCCTTCTCGAACCCCTGGGCGATCGCCGGGAACGCCTTGACGAGGGAGGCGGCGGCGAACACGACGAGCTTCTCCGACGAGGGGTGCGACGAGCAGGCACCCAGCGCAAGGGGTGCGATGAGGGCCAGCGCGGCGAGCAGCCGGGGGCCGCGGAGGTGTGCCGGGCGCCGGGATCGGGGGCGGTTCCGGGGGCTGCGCATGGCCGTCACCATAGCCTGCGCCGCCAGCGGCCCCGGCGTACCGTGGTGGTGTCGGGTCGAGGGACCCGGAGGTGGGCCATGGTCAAGCGACGGCTGATCGACGTGGGTCTCGGGGTGCTGTTGTTCCTCCTGCTCCTGATCGCGGAGTTCCTCGTCACCCTGCCCTCCGGGACGCCGGCCGACGGCGCCCGGCTGCGGGCGGGCATCAACCACGAACTGTCGCTGACCGCCGCGCCCGCGCTCGTGCTCAGCGTGCTCCTCGCCATCGGGTCGCACACCCGCTCGAGCGCGCAGGGCCTCTGGCGCGGCCTCACCTGGGTGGTCGTGGTCGGCGTCATCTATCTCGTGATCGGCCTCGGCAACGGCACCACGGTGATGTTCGCCACCACCGGGATGTGGCTGACCCTGGCCGCCGTCGTCGTCGGATCGGTGATCGGCGGCTGGATCGGCGGACGCCGGGCGGCTCAGGCGTCGGGCGAGAAGGAGCCGGGGGAGAAGGAGTCGGCTCCCTGGCGCACCCGGCTCACGTAGTCGGTCCACCACGCCTCGTCGTCGCTCGGCAGGTTCTCGCGACCGGCCAGCAGCCCCCGGGCGCCGTCGATGAGCTCGCGGACGATGTCGGCGTGCCCTGCGTGCCGGTGGGTCTCGGCGATCATGTGCACGAGGATGCGGTGCAGGGTGACGTCGCAGCGCCCCTCGGGCCACCACGGCACCACCCCGGGCGCGTCGAGGGGAAGGTCGTCGATCGTCGCGTCGCTGTACTGCCAGGAGCGGTGGTACAGGTCGACGATGAATTCGCGGGACTCGTCGGGGGTCGCCCACATGTCGGCGTTCGGCTCGGCGCCCTCGGCGAACCACGGGAGGTCGACGTCGCACGGCCGGCCGAACACCTCGGTGAAGTAGCCGATCTCGACACTGGCGACGTGCTTGACCACCCCGAGCAGGTTGGTGCCGGTCGCAGTCATCGGCAGCCGGATCTCGCGCTCGCCCAGCCCGTCGAGTTTCCAGAGCAGCGCGTCGCGCCCGTCCTGGAGGTAGCGCTTCAGTGTCGTCTTCTCGTCGTCGGCCATGCGCCGATCCTGCCAGCGGGCACCGACAGGTGGAACACCCTCAGCTGAGCGGGGCCTCCATCTGGGGATTCCCCAGCGCCTCGAGGGCCTGCTGCAGGGTCGTCATCACCGAGAGCGTGTCGTCGAGCGGCATCACCGGGCTCTCCTTCTGCCCCTCGGTGAGGCAGCGGTTGACCTCGATGATCTCGTGCGTGTAGCCGCGTCCCATCGGCATGAGGTCGAAGTCGCGGTCGAGCACTCCCTGCCGGTGCACCGTGAACCGGGTCGGGTGGTGGAACCGGGGGTGCACCTCGGCCCAGCCCCTGGTGCCGATGACCGCCATCCGCCCCGGCCCCTCGGCGCTCAGCGAGCACATGAGCGTCGAACTGGCTCCCGAGGGGTAGGTGAGCAGGAAGCTCGCCGAGGCGTCGACGCCGTTGAGGTAGGTGGTGCCGCGCACCTCCACGTCGACCGGGTCGCCGAGCAGCATCTGCGCGAACGACACGATGTACGGCCCGAGGTCGAGCACCGCGCCACCCCCGAGATCGGGGGAGAACAGCCGGTCGGCGGGGTCGAACCTGCGGTAGGAGAAGAGGTCGCCCTGGACGGCGATGAGCTCGCCCAGCCGGCCCGAGCCGATGACGTCGCGCAGGGCGGCGACCACCGGCTGGAACCTCATCCACATCCCCTCCATCGCGAACACCCCGCGGGCCCGGGCGGCCGCCACCACCTCCTGCGCCCCGGCGAGGGTCGCGGTGAAGGCCTTCTCGACGAGTACCGCCTTGCCGGCGTCGATCGCCGCCAGCGCGATCGCCTTGTGCTGGGGGTGGGGAGTGGCGATGTAGACGACGTCGACGTCGGGGTCGTGGACGAGGTGGAGGTAGCTGCCGTGGGCCTTGACGTGGTTGTCGCCGGTCTTGAGCGAATGGTCCGCGGCGAAGGCGTAGGCGCGGTCGTGATCGCGCGATCCGATCGCGGTCACGTGACAGTCGGGCACCTGCCTCAACTCCTCGGCGAAGACACCGGCCATCCGCCCCGTTCCGGCGATGCCCCATCGAATCGTCATGGGGCCACGATAGAGCGGGCACGGACGCCGGAGTGCTCGGCCCCGAGCTTTCCCCGGCGTCGGGTGCGGACGCTCCCCGGGGAGGGTTCGGTACAGTGAACCGGACGCCGAGCGGCGCGAGTCTTCGGAGGTGTGATGGGACGGATCGTCCAGAAGTTCGGCGGGTCGTCGGTGGCCGACGCCGAATCCATCAAGCGGGTGGCCCGGCGGATCGTCGCGACCAAGCAGGCGGGACACGAGGTGGTCATCGTCATCTCGGCGATGGGCGACACCACCGACGAGCTGATGGACCTCGCACTGCAGGTGAGCCCCCAGCCGGAGCCCCGCGAGCTCGACATGCTGCTCACCACCGGTGAGCGGCAGAGCGCCGCCCTGCTCGCGATGGCCCTGTCCGACCTCGGGGTCAGCGCGAAGAGCTACACCGGCTCGCAGGCCGGGGTCATCACGACCGGCACCCACGGGAACGCCCGGATCATCGACATCACCCCCGGGCGCATCGTCCAGTCGCTCGAGGACGGCGACATCGTCATCGTCGCCGGCTTCCAGGGCGTCTCGCAGACGACCAAGGACATCACCACCCTCGGACGCGGCGCGTCGGACACCACCGCCGTCGCCCTCGCGGCCGCCCTCGGCGGCGACTACTGCGAGATCTACACCGACGTCGACGGCGTGTTCACCGCCGACCCGCGCATCGTCCCCGGCGCCCGGCAGATCCCCGAGATCAGCTACGAGGAGATGCTGGAGATGGCGGCGTGCGGCGCCAAGATCCTCCATCTGCGCTGCGTCGAGTACGCGCGCCGCGAGAACGTGCCGGTGCACGTGCGCTCGTCGTTCTCCGACAAGCCCGGCACCTGGGTCAAGGACCTGCCACCCGCCAAGCAAGGAGCAGCAGTGGAACAAGCACTCATCTCAGGCGTCGCCCACGACCGCAGCGAGGCCAAGATCACCGTGGTGGCCGTGCCCGACCGTCCCGGCGAGGCCGCGGCGATCTTCGACGTCATCGCCAAGGCCGACATCAACATCGACATGATCGTGCAGAACGTCTCGCGCGGGGCCGAGGGCCGCACCGACATCTCGTTCACCCTGCCCGGCTCGGACGCCCGGCGCGCGATCGAGGCGCTGCGCGCCGAGCAGGAGCGGATCGGCTTCACCGACCTGCTCTTCGACGACCAGGTCGGCAAGGTGTCCATCGTCGGGGTCGGCATGCGCTCGCACCCCGGCGTCACCGCCAAGTTCTTCAACGCGCTCGCCGCGGCGGACGTGAACATCGACATGATCTCCACGAGCGAGATCCGCATCTCCGTGGTCGTCGACGAGGCCGACGTCGACCGTGCCGTGCAGGCGGCGCACACCGCGTTCGGCCTGGACGCCGAGGGCGAGGCGGTCGTCTACGCCGGAACGGGCCGGTGAGCGAACCGGGTCGCGACGAGACCTCCGTGCGGCCGCGCAGGGCCGCGGGGGGCGGATCCGGCGACGGGCGGGCGTCCGAGGACGACTGGCGTCCGACGGCGCGGTACGAGACCTTCTTCGACGACGACGCGACGGTGATCCGGCCGCTCGGACGCCAACCGCAGTACCCGGGTCTGGTCGCCGACGAGACGCCGCCCGCCGAGGCGACCGAGGGGCAGCCGGCGGCCGTCCCCGAGGAGCCGTCCCTGGCACGGTCGAGCGCGATCATGGCCGCCGGATCGATGGTGTCGCGGGTGCTGGGCCTGGTCCGCACCTCGCTGCTCACCGCGGTCGTCGGCGTCTCGCTCGCGAACGACGCCTTCGCCGTCGCCAACTCGCTGCCCAACTACGTCTTCATGCTGCTGTCGGCCGGCCTGCTCAACGCGGTGCTCATCCCGCAGATCACCCGGGCGATGCGCCAGGACGACGAGGGGCGCGACTTCATCGACCGGCTGGTCACGGTGTCCATCGCTCTCGTCGTGGGCGTCGCGCTGCTCGCGACCGTGCTCGCGCCGTGGCTGGTGTCCGCGACGTCCGACCTCAGCGGGGCCAGCCACCACCTCGCGGTGCTGTTCGCCTACATCTGCCTGCCGCAGATCGCGTTCTACGGGCTGTACGCGGTGCTCGGGCAGGTGCTCAACGCCCGGAACCAGTTCGCCGCCTTCATGTGGTCGCCGGTGCTCGCCAACGTCGTCCAGATCGTCGGCCTCGTCTACTTCCTCGCGACGTGGCACGCCCAGGCCGACCCCCGGCACTGGACGCCGGCGATGGTGTGGGTGCTCGCCGGCACGACGACGCTGGGCATCGTGCTCCAGGGGCTGTTCCTCGCCGTGCCGTTGTGGCGCGGCGGGTTCCGCTGGCGCCCCCGGCTCGACCTTCGCGGTTCCGGGCTGCACGCGGCGTCCCGGATGGCGGCCTGGTCGTTCGTCGCGCTGCTGGTGTCGATCGCCGGCGGTCTGGTGATTCAGAAGGTGCTCACGGCGGTGCGCGACCGCCCCGGCAACGAGCACATCGTGAGCGTGGCGGGCCAGCAACTCGCGTTCCTCATCTTCATGATCCCGCACGCGTTCATCACCACGTCGATCC
>JAJYQH010000380.1 GCA_021794705.1 Actinomycetes bacterium
CCCTCGGCCGAACCCTGAAACAACGGGCCGCCGACATCCTGGCCTACTTCGACCGGCCCGGCACCAGCAACGGACCCACAGAGGCGATCAACGGCCGCCTCGAACACCTCCGCGGATCAGCCCTCGGCTTCCGGAACCTGACCAACTACATCGCCCGATCGTTGCTCGAGACCGGCGGCTTCAGGCCACTCCTACACCCCGGATTGTGATGAGCCATTTACAATCGCGCAGCAGCCTGCAAGAGGAGCCACTCGATTGCCTCGAGCGGCACGTCCCTCTCAAACACGTTCACCGTGCGCTGCCGCGTGTCTTCGTTCTCGAACACTTCGGCCACTGGTCGACCGTCGTCATGATCGAGCTCTGTGGCCATGCCCTCACGCTCGCCCACGGAGATCCTCGCGCCCTACGACGAGCGTGTATTTGCCGGCGCTTCCGCGCAGGACGCGGACGTTCAGTGCGTTCGCGGGACGAGGTGGATCTCGGCGCTGTGGTGTCCGGTGGCGAGTGTGGCATCGCAGGTGAAAAGAGGCACCTCGAGGGCCTCGGCCAGAGCCAGATAGCTGGCGTCGCAGCTGGTGAACTGGTGCCGCAACTGCCAGATCCGCTCGGCCAGCGGACCGGTCTCGTGCCGGGCGATCACGAACGCGAAGTGATCCTCTCGGGCCCGGACCGCCTCGTCCGGGTCGAGCTTGCCGCCGAGCACGAGGCCGCGCAGCACCGACAGCACCTCGACATCGAGAAGGTGCGGCGCCCTGATGTCGCCGGCCAACGCGTCCAGGAGATCGGCGTCCGCGTCACGGCCCACCAACGCCTCGACCATCGCCGACGCGTCGATCACGATCACCGCCGACCGGCCTCGACCGCCGCCACGATCTCATCGGCGCTCGGGCCGTTCGAGCGATCCCTGGCCCGCAGCCTCTCAACGATCTCCTCATTCGTCGGCCGGGCGGCGACCCTGGCGAGTTCGGCCCCAACGTAGGCAGACACCGACATGCCGTGGGCCGCGGCACGCTCCTTCAGCGTCTCAGCGACAGCTTCGGGGACGTCGCGGATGTAGAGAGTCGTCATGCACCCATGCTAGCAGTGTGCAAGCATCTAGAAGTCGGAACGGCTCGTCCCCCACCAGGAACTGCGGTCGGATCCGCCGTGCGCGCCATTGGCTCCCCCCGGCAAGTGGTCCAGGTGGTCGACCGCCGAGATGCTGGGCAGGGGCCCGGCCGCAGTCACCTGTCGGGGACGGGCACGTAGTCCGTGGGCCAGACCTGATCCGCCAACGGAAAACCCCTGCGCCAGCTCACGTTGTCGGTGATCATGGCGCGGCTGAAGTCGTTGCCTGAGATGAGGTTGCGTCGCGGGGCAATGCCGTCGGTGGCCAAGGACTCCCCGCCCCACACGCAGCCGTTGACATGCCCGATGAAACGGCAGCCAAGCAACTGGGTCTCGTAGGCGAAGTGCCCTTCCCAGCGGCAGTTCAGGAAGGTGCAGTCCTCGAAGGTCGCCCGGTCCGTCGAGAAACCGCCGAGGGTCTTGAATCGGACCCGCTCGAAGGTGCAGCCCCGATAGACCGCAGGACTATTCCCGAAGCATCCCTGGGCAGCCGCGCCGGCGGAGTTCAGGATCGGTCGGGTGCGCTGCCGGAAGTGGCATCGGTCGAACTCGGACCACCTGACCGCCAAGTGGACGCCAGTGAGCCACAACTCGACGTCGCAGACCTGAGCCCCGTAGAAGCCCAGGCCCTGGAGCGGGTCGTCGAGAGTCGTCGTCACGCCCACCAACTCCGTCACGAGCCCCTCGAACCGCAAGTGCCCGGGGATGACGTCACGGGGTGCGGCGGATGGCGATTCACCCCGCCACCACGCCGGTTCGCCGTCCACCTGGCCATCGTGTCAAAGGAGCCACCCGATCGCGCGTCGGACCATCTGACGAGCGGCGCGGCATGACCGATCATCTCGGCAGACGGTGGGGGGCCCCCATGCGAGTGCGCCTGCACGCGGCGCTGTGCAGTTCCGTCGCGGCCGCACGAGACGCGGCATGAGCGGGTATGACGTGGTGCGTTATAGTGGGTGAGTGATCAGGTCGTTTCGGGACGCTGCGACCGAGCGGCTCTGGTCACGACAACGGGTCAAGACCATCGACCCGCGGATCGAGCGGGTCGCCCTGCGCAAGCTGGTGATGCTGGACGCCGCCGAGACCCTGGACGATCTCCGGGTGCCACCGGGCAACCGGCTCGAAGCCCTGCGGGGCGATCGGGTCGGCCAGCACAGCATCAGGATCAACCAGCAGTGGCGGATCTGCTTCACCTGGAGCGACGCCGGGGCGACCGACGTCGAGATCGTCGACTACCACTGAGGAGGTGCCAGCCATGACGACCATCGCCCCCATCCATCCCGGCGAGATCCTGATGGAGGAGTTCCTCGAGCCACTCCAGATCAGCCAGAACCGGCTCGCGGTCGCGATCGGCGTGCCACCGCGACGCATCAACGAGATCGTCCACGGCAAGCGCCGCATCACCGCCGACACCGCACTGCGGCTGGCCCGCTACTTCGGCACGACCGACCGGTTCTGGCTCAACCTCCAGACCCGCTACGACCTCGAGACCGAGAAGGACCACCTCGGCGACAGCCTCGACCGAATCGAACCACTCCCAGCCGTCTGACCGTCCGGCCGGCGGCATGAGTGTGCCTTTCGGTCAGACTGGTTTCAAGCCGTACTTCTCCAGGACAAATCGCCAGAAGAGGGGAGTGCCTCCGCGACGGGCCGGGTGACTTCCTCCTTCAGTCCGCTGGTCCCGTGCTGTTCGATCCTCACCTCGCCGGGAGGCGCGGGCTTCATCGATACCGCTGACCTCACTACGATGACGTCCAGCGGCGGCTCGCCTACCGGGGCCGTGGTGATCACCAGGTCCCACATCGAAGTGGTCGCGGCAAGCCGGTCCTGCATATGGTTCTCGAGCACTGATTCGACTATGGACATCAGCGGAGCAAGAGCTGGCGTTCGCTCGGCGGCGCTTCGGTACTCGTCGAGGAGGTCGGCCCACTCACGCTTGCGGATCGGGTATTGCCAGCCCCCCAGATTCATAGCAGCACTACGTCATCCCAGGGCCCGTACGAGCTCTCGTCGAAGCCAAACCGCCTGCTGACGTGAGACGGCCCAACCATCCACGCGCCATGCGGCATGCGCATCTGTTTCCTCTAGCCCACCAACTCGTAGCGAGGCGATGTTCCGGCGAGGGACTCAACCTGCGCGAGGATGCCCGGAGCCACCTCAGCGGGGTCGCCCCTGGGCTCTCAGGCGAATGCGACTGGTCGGCGAATCGAGGAGGCGCACCCGGGTTGCGGGTTGGAACTCGCGCAGTAGAAACGGGGCCCGTTCGTAACCGCCTTCGGCACAGGAGAGTTCGCCAGACTCCGGCACCAAATCAAACTCATAGGTCACGATCTAGGTACACCACCGTGCCCGCGCCGGGGGCGTCGCACCCCGACGCCTCGACTCCCACCGTGTCGGAGTACCAGGACTACCAGCGCCGGCGAGGCGGGGATCACCAGCACGCCCACCTTCAAGGCCGCCGACTCCAAGGGCAAGGTCGCGACCCTCGACCTCACCAACACCCAGCCCACCACGGACGCGGTGCTGGCCGCCATCACCAAGGCGCTCGCCGGCTGAGCCGGGGACCGACCGGGGCGCGACCTGGTCGACCTGCCGGAGGCCGGGCGACCGTGCGAGTGAGGCGCCCGAGGCTCTGCACTAGGGTCGCCGCGTGAGCCAAAGCCGTCGCGTCACCCTCGTCCTGCTGCTGAACGTCGTCATGATCGGCGGTCTCGTGGTGGCGGGGCTGACGGCGCATTCGCTGGCCCTCATCTCGGAGGGGGCCGACTTCTTCGCCGACTCCGCCGCCCTGGCCCTCGGCCTGCTCGCCATCCACCTGCGCGATCGGCACCGGCATGAGCACGCGACCACGTGGGTCGCCCTTATCAACGGGGTGTGGCTGGTGGTGCTCTCGGTGTGGGTGACGATCGCCGCGCTGGTGCGGCTGATCCACGGCAGCCCCGAGGTCCACGGCCGGCCGGTGCTGATCGCGTCCGCGATCGCCGCGCTGCTGATGTTCGTGGCGGCAGCGATCCTGGGCGCGGACGCCGGGAGCGAGGACCTCCACATGCGCTCGATCCTGCTCGACACCCTCGCCGACGGTGCCGCCGCGGCGGTCGTCGCGATCGCGGGTGCCATCATCGCGATCACGGGTCGGTGGTACTGGCTCGATGCCGCGGCCGCCTGCCTCGTCTCGGTGATCGTGGCCGTCTCGGCCGTCCGCCTGCTCGGGGACGTGCTGCACGCCCTCCGGCTGGGCGAGGCGTACGTGCCCGAGGACGACTAGCGGATCCTTCGTCACCCCTGGACGCCGGCGCGAACCGGGCCTAACATTAAAGCGTGTGCTTGAATGTTGGGTCGACGAGATGAGCCAGACCGTCTTCGCGGCACTCGGCGACCCGGTGCGCAACGCCATCATCGACAGGCTGACCGAGGACGACGCGACCGTCGGCCAGCTGGCCTCGATGTTCCCGATCACCTTTCAGGCGGTGTCACAGCACATCCGGACGCTCGAGCGCGCCGGGCTCGTCACCCGCCACCGCGAGGGGCGCCACCAGCGGGTCCACCTGCAACCCGCCCCGCTCATCGAGGCGACGGAATGGCTCGAGAGCCGCCGGATGCGCCTTGAACAGCGTTACCGCCGGCTCGACGACCTGCTGGCCGGCCTGATTGCCACCCGGACGGACGCCGCACCGGCGTCCGGACAGCCCCCGGAGCCGCCGACAGCCGACGTCGACCGCTCCCCCAACGAGAAGGGAACCACCCATGACCACCCATGACATCCGGCGCCCGGGCACCACCGAGCACACCCGCACCGGCGAGCAGAGCCTGCATCACCGCCGGGAGTTCGACGCTCCGGCCGAGCTCGTGCAGCGCGCCCACACGGACGCCGACCTCTTCCGCCAGTGGATGGGCCCCCGCGGCACCACCCTGCGGCTCGACCGTTTCGACGCGGTCACCGGCGGGGGCTTCCGGTACGTCGTCGAGTCGCCGAACGGCAGCGACTGGGCCTTCAACGGCGTCTACCACAGGGTCGAGCCCGGCCGGATCATCCACACCTGGGAGTACGAGGGCG
>JAJYQH010000221.1 GCA_021794705.1 Actinomycetes bacterium
CCGCCAGCGTCCCATGATGAGGGCGGCGAGGGCGATGAAGCCGTTGCCGACAGTGATCTCCTTGTTGAACTGGCCCACCGAGCCCACGGTGAAGAACGCCCCGCCCAGACCGGCGAACAGCCCTCCTACCAGCACGGACGACCAGCGGGTGCGGGTCACCGAGATGCCCACGGTGTCCGCCGCGTGCGGATGCTCGCCGACCGCGCGCAGCCGCAGGCCCCACTTCGTGCGCCACAGGAGGAACCAGGTGAGCGGGACCGCGGCAAAGGCGAGGTAGGCGAGCACGGTCTGCTCGAACAGCACCGGACCGAGGAACGGGATCTTCGACAGCCCCGGGATGGCCAGCCGCTGGAGGATCGGGGCGCTGTTGTAGCTGGCCGCGTTGGGCTGCACCATCTGGTCGAAGAGGAAGCCGGTGAGCCCGGAGGCCAGCAGGTTGAGCACCACCCCGAGGACGACCTGGTCGACGAGGTAGTTGATGCTGAACAGCGCCAGGAGCGCCGCCATCGCGACCGCCGTGAGCATCGCGGCGATGAGGGCGGCGG
Organism: Actinomycetes bacterium; assembly: GCA_021794705.1. GTDB lineage: Bacteria > Actinomycetota > Actinomycetes > Propionibacteriales > Propionibacteriaceae > JAJYQH01. Next base: position 546 of record JAJYQH010000221.1, read on the forward strand.
TGACCGACTGGGTGATCGACCCGACGAGCGCCGCCGAGAACGCGGCGGTGAGCATCTGGCCCTCGATCGCGACGTTGACGACGCCGGCCCGCTCGCAGAACACGCCGGTGAGGGCGCCGAACACGAGCGGGGTGGCGAACGTCAGCGTGCCGTTGAACTGGTTGGCGACCGGGAACGGCAGGTCGCGTCCGGCGGCGGCCCAGGCGAGGAAGCCGATGACGACGGCCAGACCGGCGACGGTGCCGGCGGTGGCGGTGAGCCGCTTCGGCAGCCGGCCGCGGAAGAAGGCGGCGGCGGCGAGCAGGCACAGCACCGCGCTGACGAGCACGGTGGGCAGGCCCGGGACGCTGATCGTGGGCAGCGCGACGGCCGCGAACGCGTCGGACAGGGCGAACCGCGCCGTGCCCGAGGTGCGCGTGACCAGCCAGAGGAGCAGCAGGCCGACGATCCCGATGAGGGCGCCCGTCGACATCCGCTGGATCCGCGCCTCGCGGGACTCCGTGTGCTGGTGCTCGACCGGGGCGATCTGCGTCTCGGCGGTGGCGAGTTGGCTCATGCGGCACCTCCCTGGTCGGTTCCGGCCGCGGCGATCCGCCGGCGGGGCGTGCGGTGCTGCTTGAGGAACGGCAACAGCGTCCGGATGAGCACCGGGGCGGCGACGAACAGCACGATGAGGGCCTGCAGCACCGCGGTGAGGGCGAGCGGGGTGGCCGCGGCCGACTGCATCTGGATGCCCCCGGCGTGCAGGGCCCCGAACAGCAGGCCCGCGAGCACGGTGCCCAAGGGCCGCGAGCGGCCGAGCAGGGCCACGGTGATCGCGTCGAATCCGACGCTGCCGACCAGCCCCGAGGTGAGCGGCGTCGGGTAGGCGCCGGCGAGCGGGCCGAGGGCCGACTGGACGCCGGCGAGCCCGCCGAGCAGCCCGGCGATCGTCATCGTGATCGTCGTGACCCGCGCCACGCTCATCCCGGCCGTCGCGGCCGCTCGGGGGTTGGCACCGACCGCCTTGATCCGGAAGCCGAGCGTCGTGCGCTCCATGAGCCACCACACGAGCACCGCGGCCAGCAGCGCGAGGACGAAGCCGAGGTGCAACTGCGAGTTCGCGAGCCGGGGGAAGGTGGCGTTCCAGTCGACGACCGGCGAGATGGGGTCGGTGCGGCCGGGTCGCATGAACGTGCTCGTCGTGAGCAGCCAGGCGAGCAGCCCGGCGGCGATGTAGTTGAGCATGATGGTGACGATCACCTCGTGCGCGCCGGCCTTGGCCTTGAGCACGCCGGCGATGCCGCCCCACACACCCCCGCCGACGAGGCCGGCGAGCACCGCGAGCGGGAGGTGCACGGCGAGCGGCAGGCCGTGGAAGTTGAACCCGACCCAGGCGGCGAGGATCGACCCCCAGATGGCCTGCCCCTGGGCGCCGATGTTGAACAGCCCGGCGCGGAAGGCGACGGCGACGCCCAGGCCCGCGCAGATGAGCGGGGCCGCCTGGGCGGTGGAGTTGGTGAACGCCCCCCACGAGCCGATCGCCCCCTCGAACAGGGCGCTGTAGGCGGTCCAGACCTTGTGCCAGGACGCGTCGAGCGCGTCGCTGGGCCGGGCGAAGAAGTAGGCGAACTTGGGTCGCACCGTCGTGTCCGAGACGATCATGAGGATGCCGCCGACGACGAGCGCGAGGACGAACGCGGCCACCGTGACGACCACGTCGTTCCAGGGCATCCGGCGTCCGGCCCGGATCGCCGGCTGGCGCGGGCTGAGCTCGGAGGCGCTGAGCGCGGGGATGGCCTCGAGGGGCGGGGTTTCCTCGACGGGCGCGGTGCGGTTCTCGTCACTCATCCTCGGCCTCCAGCCCCTGGGCATGACGGGGGCCGGCCGCGCCGGACGCGGCGAGGGCCTCCTCGTGGCCGATCCCGGCCATCATCAGCCCGAGCACGTCGCGGGGCGTGTCGGGCGGGACGACACCGACGATGCGTCCCCGGTACATGACGGCGATCCGGTCGGACAGCGACTCGATCTCCTCCAACTCGGTGGAGATGAGCACCACCGCCGTCCCGGTGTCGCGCTCGCCGATGATCCGCTTGTGCAGGAACTCGATCGCCCCGACGTCGACGCCCCGGGTCGGCTGACTCGCCACGAGCACCTTGAGCGGGCGGGACAGCTCCCGGGCCAGCACCACCTTCTGCTGGTTGCCGCCCGACAGGCTGCTCACCGGCAGGTCGACCGATTCCGCCCGGATGTCGAACTCCTCGAGCAGGGTGGTCGCGTTGCCGCGGATGGCGCCCAGCCGGAGGCTGCCGCGGGAGGCGAACTCGTCGACCCGGTTGAGCACGAGGTTCTCGGCCACGGTGTAGCTGCCGACGAACCCGTCGCGCTGGCGATCCTCGGGCACGAACCCCATGCCGGCGTCGATGATGTGCTTGGGCGCCGCGTTCGTGATGTCCCTGCCGTCGAGCACCACCGAGCCGCTGAGCACGGGCACGAGTCCGAGGAGGGCGTCGGCGAGTTCGGTCTGGCCGTTGCCCTGGACGCCGGCCACCCCGAGCACCTCGCCCTCGGCGACCTCGAAGCTCAGGTGGTCGACGACGACCGAGCCGAACGGGTCGGCCACGACGAGATCGGACACCTCGAGCCTCGGGACGCCGCCGTGTGCGGGCGACTTGTCCACCCGCATGCTCACCGCGCGGCCGACCATCATCTCGGCGAGGCGCGCCTCCGAGTCGCCCGGGGACGCGGAGCCCACGACCCGGCCCCGGCGGATGACGGTGATGTCGTCGGCGACCTCGCGCACCTCGCGCAGCTTGTGGGTGATGAACACGATCGCCTTGCCCTCGTCGCGGAGCGAGCGCATCACGGCCATGAGCTCGTCGATCTCCTGCGGGGTGAGCACGGCGGTCGGCTCGTCGAAGATGAGGTACTTCGCGTCGTTGGCGAGCGACTTGAGGATCTCGACCCGTTGCTGGATGCCGATCGGGAGCTGCTCGACGACGATGTCGGGGTCGACGGCCAGGCGGTAGCGCTCGCTGAGGTCGCGCACCCGGGCGCGGGCGGAGCGCATGTCGAGGGTGCCGAGCGGGCCCTGCTCGCGGCCGAGCACGATGTTCTCGGCCACCGTGAAGACCGGCACGAGCATGAAGTGCTGGTGCACCATCCCGATCCCGGCGGCCATGGCCTGCTTCGGGCTGGTGAAATGCCGCTCGGTGCCGTCGATGCTGATCGTCCCCTCGTCGGCGTCGAGCAGCCCGTAGAGCTGGTTCATGAGGGTCGACTTGCCGGCGCCGTTCTCGCCGAGCAGGCAGTGGATCCGTCCGGGGACGACGTCGAGGTCGATGCGGTCGTTGGCGACCAGCGATCCGAACCGCTTGGTGATGCCGCGCAGGCTGAGCCCCTCGGCGAGCGGTGGCGGGGGCGGGGCGTCACGGCGCGCGCTGCCGGGCGCCGACTGTGGTGACGACACGTGGTGCTCCTTCCACAGGGCCGGGGGGAGGGAAGCGGCTTCCCTCCCCCACGACCCGGGTGTGCCTCAGCTCTTCGGCTGCGACTTGGAGGTGATGGTGATCTTGCCGGAGATGATGTCGGCCTTGATCGTGTTGAGGTCGGACTTCACGGCGGCCGGGATCTTCGAGTCGAAGTCGTGGAACGGGGCGAGCCCGGTGCCGGCGTTGGCGAGCGTGCCGACGTAGGCCTTGCCGCTGAACTTGCCCTGGGTGGCCGCCTGGATCGAGGCGAACACGGCGTTGTCCATGCCCTTGTAGACCGAGGTCATGATGACGCTCTTGAACTGCGGCACCGAGACGTAGCCGTCGGTGTCGACCCAGATCGCCGAGACCTTGCCGCCCGAGTCGGACGCCGTCTGCAGCGCGCCGACGCCGGCCCCGCCGGCGACCGGGAAGAGGATGTCGGCCCCCTGGCTCACGAGACCCTTGGCGACGGTCTGACCGCCGGAGACGTTGCCGAACGGGTTGCTGCCCGGGACGAACTGGCCGTCCTGCTTCTTGGCGTCCCAGCCGAGCACCTGGACGTTCTTGCCCTTCTGCTGGTTGTAGTAGTCGACGCCCTGGGCGAACCCGTCCATGAACACCGTCACGGTGGGAATGTTGAGGCCGCCGAAGGTACCGACCTTGCCGGTCTTGCTCATCGCCGCGGCGAGGTAGCCGGCGAGGAACGACGACTGGGCGGTGTTGAACTCGAGCGGCTGCAGGTTCGACGGGGCGCCCTGGGGGGCGTCGTCGACGATCGCGAAGTCGACGTTGGGGTTGGCCTTGGCGGCGGCGGTGATCGCGTCGCCCAGCTTGAACCCGACGCCGACGATCACCGTGCACTTGGCGGTGAGCAGCGAGGACACGTTGGTGGCGTAGTCGGCGTCGCTCGACGACTCGACCTTGGCGGTCTGGATGCCGAGCTGCTGCCCGGCCCGGGTGAGCCCGGCGAGCGAGGTCTGGTTGAACGACTTGTCGTCGAAGCCGCCGGAGTCGGAGACCATGCAGGCCTTGACGTTGGACGCCGCGCTGGTGCTCGCGCCGCCGCTGGCGGACGCGCTGGTGTCGCCCGAGGCCGTCGTCGACG
>JAJYQH010000153.1 GCA_021794705.1 Actinomycetes bacterium
CAGCGGCTCGGGCAGCTCCGCCGGGTAGGGCGCCCACCCCTGCGGGATGAAGTCGCGGAACGCCTGGGAGAAGGGCGTCTGCCGGTTGGGAAGCTCCTTGTCGCTCGCCTGGCCCTCGCTGGCCATTCGCTCACCTCGTCCTCGTCGTCTCGGGCTGCCGTTCCCCTGATCATAGGCACCGGAGGCCTAGGCTCCCGGTGTGGACAACGTGCTGCGCGACACTCCCCGGCTGCTCGAGCTGCTGCGGCTGCTCGAGGTCGACCAGGTCGACCGGGACGCGATCCTCCTGTGGCGCGAGGAACTCACCGGCGCCGACGGTGAGCGCATCGACGAGCTGGCCGAACGGCTGCGCGCCGGCATCGGCGACTGGTTCGGGGTGTGGGACCGGGAGGTGTTCTCCGGCGACGCCGGTCTCGACAGCCGCCTGGGCGACAACGTGCTGCCGCTGTTCGCGCTGCTCGCCACCGCGCCCGACGTGCACGCGGCCCACCTGCGGCGCGGTGTTCCCGCCGAGCTGTCCTGGCACACCCTCTCCGACCTGGGGCAGCAGCTGCGGGTGTGCCGCCGGGTGCACGGCGTCCCCAGCCTCGCCACCGGCCCGTGGCTCGCGAACGCGTGGTCCGACGGCTTCGCGTGGCTCGGGAGGCTCCAGTTCGAGCTCACCCGCTCACCCGACGGCGAGACCGTCTACGGGGTGCACATCCCCGACACCGGGCCGCTGCTGCCCGACGAGGTGGACGCCGCCTTCGCCCGGGCCGCCCACTTCTTCCCCGAGCACTATCCCGAGGTGCGTCCCGTGCCCCGGTTCTTCGAGTGCGACTCGTGGCTGCTCGACCCCCAGGTCGCCGCGGTCGTCCCCGGCTCGAACATGGCCCTCTTCCAGCAGCGGTGGGACATCGTCGAGTCGGCGGAGTCCGACCGCAGCGGGCTGTTCTTCGGGTTCGGCATCGAGCCGCCCCGACCCGGCGTCACCTCCGACCCCGCCTTCCTCGACACCCTGCCGACCGGCTCGCGCCTGCACCGCGGGCTGGTGGGGATCTGGCGGGCCGGCGGTCATGTCATGGGCTGCCGGGGCCGGCTGCCGCTCGAGCGTCTCGGTCTCGGGCCGGGCCAGTAGGCTGCACACCGGACGCCGACGGGCGCCACCACGCATCACGCACAGCAGCGAGGAGCACCATGCAGGCCGATCCGGCAGCCCAACGCCGACTTCTCGAACTCGTCGCGATTGACACCCAGGTCGCCCAGCTGACCCATCGCCGCAACAACCTCCCCGAGAACGCCGAACTCGCCGAGCTCCGGGCCCGGCACACGGAGGCCTCCCGGGCCCTGGTCGCCGCGGAGACGCGGCTCTCCGACGCCCAGCGGGAGGTGCAGCGGGTCGAGTCCGACCTCGTGCCCGCCCGCCAGCGCCTCGTGCGCGACCAGGAGCGCGCCGACCAGGGCGCCGTCACCGATCCCAGGGCGCTGCGCGGCCTGCTCGAGGAGATCGAGCACCTCGGCGGCCGGATCGCCACCCTGGAGGACCAGGAGCTCGACCACCTCCAGGAGGTCGAGGACGCCACGGCCGACCGCGACCACCTCGCCGCCGCCCGCGACCTCGTCACCGCCCGCGCCCGCGAGGTCATCGCCGCCCGCGACCAGCAGGTCGCCGAGATCGACGGCCGGCTCGCGGTGGCCCGTGACGCGCGGGCGTCCCTGGTCGCCGGGCTCCCTGCCGACCTCGTCGGCCTGTACGACCGGATCGGTGCCCGGCTCGGAGGCGCCGGGGCGGCCGAACTGCGGGCGAAGCGCTGCCTCGGCTGCCTCCTGGAGATCAACGCGGCCGACCTCCGTCGTTTCGCGGCGGCTGCCCCCGAGGAGGTGATCCGGTGCGAGGAGTGCGACCGGATCCTCGTCCGCACGCCCGAATCGGGCCTGTCGTGACGGCTCGGGCGGCCGGGCCGGCGTCCGCGGGCAGCGGCGCCGACTGACCCGGAGGTCCGATGCGCACCCGGCACATCTCGCTGGTCCCGGTTCCGCCGCCCCTGGCCGCAGGGGTCGAGCGGCTGCGCGACGAGCTCGACGTGCCCCACGAGTTCCCTCCCGAGGTGCGAGAGGTCGCCCGGCGCTCGGCCGCCGACGGGCCCGCGACCCGGCCCGGACGCCGCGACCTCACCGACCTCGACCTGGTCACCATCGACCCGCCCGGCAGCATGGACCTCGACCAGGCGGTGTGCGTGCAGCGTTCCCGCCACGGCTACCGGGTCTGGTACGCCATCGCCGACGTGGCCGCCTGGGTGGCACCCGGGGACGCCGTCGACCGGGAGGCCCACCGCCGCGGCCAGACCTTCTACGCGCCCGACTCCCGCTCGCCGCTCCACCCGCCGGTGCTCGGGGAGGGTGCGGCCAGCCTGCTCGCCGACGGTCACGACCGGCCGGCGCTCGTGTGGCGGATCGACCTCGACTCCTCCGGGCAGGTGACCGGGAGCACGGTCGAGCGGGCCCGCGTCCGCAGCCGCGGGCGGCTCAGCTATCAGCACGTGCAGCGGGAGCTGGACGCCGGGACCGCCCGCGACTCGCTGCGCCTGCTGCGCGAGGTGGGCCTGCTGCGCGAGCGGGTCGAGGCCGAGCGCGGCGGGGTCAGCCTCAACCTGCCGGAGCAGGAGGTGCGGGGAGAGGACGGCACGTGGGTCGCCGAGTTCCGGCGCCCGCTGCCGGTCGAGGGATGGAACGCGCAGATCAGCCTGCTCACGGGCATGGCGGCGGCCGGGATGATGCTCGCCGGGGGTGTCGGCGTCCTGAGGACCCTGCCGCCCGCCCACCCGGCCGACCGCGTCCACCTGCGGCACGTGGCCAAGAGCCTGCACATCCCGTGGGCCGCCGGCACGCCCTACCCCGAGTTCGTGCGCTCCCTCGACCCGGACGTGCCCGAGCACCTCGCCATGCTCACGGCCTGCACGACCCTGTTCCGCGGTGCCGGCTACACGCTGATCGGACCCGGCACCGACCCGGACGCCGTCCGGCACGCGGCGCTCGCCGCCGACTACGCCCACGCCACCGCGCCGCTGCGTCGCCTCGTCGACCGGTACGTGGGGGAGGTGTGCGTCGCGCTGTGCGCCGGGGCGGAGGTACCGGAATGGGCGCTCGCCGCGTTGCCGAAACTGCCCGCGGAGATGGCGGAGTCGGACCAGCGCGCGCACCGGTTCGAGAGGGGCGTGCTCGACCTCGTCGAGGCCCTCGAACTGTCCGGCCGGGTCGGCGACACGTTCACCGGGGTCGTCGTCGAGGTGGAGGCCGGGGGCCGCCGGGGGCTGGTCACGGTGGCGCAGCCCGCGGTGGAGGCACCGGTCAGCGGCAGCGACCTGCCACTGGGCGAGGAGATCGCGGTGCGGCTGGCCCGCTGCGACACCGACACGGGTCGGATCGCCTTCGCGCAGGCCTGAGATCGTCGGCCCGCCGGGTCGGAAATATCCGGGGCCCGGAAGGCGTTCCCCGGACGTCGGGGAGAGGTACGGCCGGGGGTATCCCGGTGAGAGGGAAGGGAGCGGGCGTGAATCTGTGGGACCCCCAGGTCGGCATGGCGGTGTGGGCCGTGCTCGGCACGGCATTCCTCCTCGGCATGATCCATGGCGTCACGCCCGACGAGCACACCTGGCCCATCACCTTCTCCTACGCGGTGGGCGGGTACTCGAGCCGGGCCGGCATGCGCAGCGCGTTGCTGTTCTCGCTGACGTTCGCCCTGCAGCGGGCCATCGCGAGCGAACTCGCCTACCTGGCCCTGGGCCGGTACCTCAGCCTCGGTTCGGTCACCGACTACATCATCTACATCGTCGTCGGTGTCGCGATGGTCTGGGCTGCCCGCTACATCCGGGGCGGACGCCTGCCCTGGCACCTCGACCTGCACCTGCACTCGCGCCTCCGCGCGTCGACGGCCGGGCCGGCGGCCGGGCACGCCCACCACCACGGCGCCCCGGTGCACGTGCACACCCACGGCAACGTCCCGCTGGCAGAGACGGGTCACTGGTCGGCGGACAAGTGCCCCGAGTGCGGGGAGCCGAGCCTGCGCGACCCGCGTCCGTGGATGCCGGCCGTGCACGGGTTCATCGCCGGCTGGGGCGTCGGGGCGTTCGCCACCATCATCTACACGGTGCTCGCCCCGTCGATGCCCTCCGCCGCCCTCGGCTGGCTGCCCGGCGCCGTGTTCGGCCTCGGCACCATGGCCGTGCAGGTGCTCATCGGCACCTCCGTCGGGTGGCTCGTGCGCCGGGCCGGCGCCGGTCCGGAGGCCGCCCGCGCCATCGGACTGGTCGTCGCGGCCCGCACCCTGGGGGTCGGCGGCGCCGCCTTCGTCCTCGCCGGCCTGTTCGGGCTGGCCTTCCCCCGGCTGGCCAGTGCGCAGCTGAGCACCGGCGTGGCCGTGCACAACCTCGACACCCTCGGCCTGCCGATCCTCCTCGTCATGGTCTCCGTCGGCCTCGTCGGCATCGGGTCGCTCGTGCAGCAGGTGCGGGTGCAGACGCGGCGGCCGGCCGAGCGCCGCGAGGAGCCGCATGCCGGCCGCGAGGTTCCCGCTACACTCGGGTCGGACGAGTCGGCCGGGTGATCGCGGCGTCCTCGTGACGTCGAGGAAAGTCCGGACTCCACAGGGCGAGGTGGTGGGCAACACCCACCCGGGGTGACCCGCGGGACAGTGCCACAGAGAACAGACCGCCCGCCGCGAGGCGGGTAAGGGTGAAACGGTGGTGTAAGAGACCACCAGCGTCCCAGGTGACTGGGACGGCTCGGTAAACCCCACCTGGAGCAAGACCAAGAAGGGCGCTCACGCGTCCGCGGAAGTGACTGAGGGCGGCCCGCCCGAGCTTCCGGGTAGGTCGCACAGCCGTTGGCTGGAGGCCGTCGGTGACGACGGTCACAGATGGATGATCACCGCGCGCACGCGCACAGAATCCGGCTTACAGGCCGACTCGTCCCTCAAAGATCTCTTGACTAGCAACGATGGTCCCCAATATGGCGGGGAGTCCGCAGGGAGTCCGGAAAATTCGCGGAGTTCCCTCCCGGC
>JAJYQH010000367.1 GCA_021794705.1 Actinomycetes bacterium
GCCCCGCGGCGACCGGTCCCCCGGCCGGGCCCCGGGCGAGCTGCGGCGCGAGCTGCTGGACTCGCTCGTCTCGGTGGCGGGGATGGTGGGGCGCCCGGTCAAGGAGCTGGACGGGTCGCTCGTCGGACGCCTCGACGACGTCGTCGTGCCCGGCGGCGAGCAGCACCCGCCGGTGCTCGGCTACATCGTGGGCATCGCGCACCGTCGGGTGTGGCTGCACGCGGGCGACGTCGCCGGGCTGGAGCGCGGCGAGCTCATCCTGCAGCGCGCCCGCTTCGACCTCGTCGACGTCGTGCGTCGAGCCGGTGAGATCCAGCTGTACCACGACGTCGTCGACCACCAGCTCGTCGACCTCAACGGCGTCCGGGTGGTGCGGGCGTCCGACCTCTACCTCGGCCACGTCGCCGGCCGCTGGGAACTGGTCGGTGTCGACACCTCGTGGCGCACCTACGTGCGCCGGGCACTCCCGGGAGCGATGAGTTGGCGCCCGACCCCCAGCCGGGTGCTCGACTGGGCCGGCGTCCACTCGTTGGCGGTCTCGGAGGAGAAGGGGGTGCGGCTCGACCGGCCCAACTCCCAGCTGCGGCTGCTCTCCGCCGCCGACGTCGCCGACCTCCTCGCCGACCTCGGCCGCACCGAGCGTCAGCGCCTGCTCGGCGGCCTCGAGACCCCGACTGCGGCCACCGTCCTCAAACTGCTCACCGACCGCGCCGCCGCGAGCCTGCTCGGGGACGCCCCGGTCGAGCGGGCCGCGCGGCTCGTCCGCGAGATGGAACCCGACGAGGCCGTCGACGCGTTGCGCCGGATGCACGGCGACGAGCGGGAGCGGCTGCTCGTCGCGCTCGGGCCCGAGGACGCCGCCGACCTCCGCTGGCTGCTCGGCTACGAGGAGGACACCGCGGCCGGGATGATGACCCCCGCGCTGGTGACCGTGCCGGCGTCCGGTTGCGTCGGGGACGCCGTCGCCGCGCTGAACGCGGCGCGCACCACCCCGGCCCGGGGGGACGTCGTCATCCTCGTCGACCCGGACGGAGCACTCGTCGACGACCTCACCGCGGCCGAGCTGCTCGGCGAACCCGCGACGCGTCCATTGCGGGAGCTCGCCGGCGCGCCGTGGCCGGTGACCGTGCACCCGGGCGACCCGCTGCACGAGGTCGTCCGCGCACTGCGCCACACCCCCGGCGCCTCGGTGGTGGTCGTGGACGCCGCCGGCGTCCCGATCGGCCGGGTGCACGCCGACGACCTGGTCGACGCCCTGGCCACCGAGGAACGGCGCTGGGTGTGGCATCGGGTCACGGGCGGCCCGGCCTGAGGGGCGGCCCGGCGGCACGCCCCGGCCAGAGGGCCGGCCGGACACGCCCCGATCCGCAGCCAATCGGCGGGGTCGATGACAGTAGGGGCGCTCACCCCCCGACTGGCCTGCGGATGCGGCAGGTGGGCCCGAGCGTCCCGACGGATCGGCGTCCCGCCGCCCGCACCCAGGCACCAAGGGCAGCCCATCCTTACTTGCCAGCGCGGGGGCGGAGCGCGATACTCGGCCGGGCCGGGCACTGCCGCGGCCGGTCATGAGCGTCCCGACCGGGACCGCGAGGTCCCCGTCACGTCCGGAAGGAGTGACGATGATGAGCAGCGTCCACTTCCCACCGAGGACCCAGTTCCGGCGCGGTGTTCCGGTCGAGTTGAAACGCGACGTCGTGGCCTCGCTCGTGTCGGTGGCCGGCATGGTGGGGCGCCCGGTGAAGCAGTTGGACGGGTCGCCGGTCGGTCGGCTGCACGACTTCGTCGTCCTCGCCGACGAGGAGCACCCGCCGGTCGTGGGGTACGTCGTCGAGATCGCCCGGCGCCGGGTCTGGCTGCACGCCGCCGACGTCGCGGGCCTGGAACGGGGCCAGCTCATCCTGCAGAAGGCCCGCTTCGACTTCGCCGACGTGCTGCGGCGCCCGGGCGAGATCCAGCTGTTCCACGACGTGGTCGACCACCAGCTCGTCGACCTCAACGGCGTCCAGGTGGTGCGCGCGTCCGACCTCTATCTCGGCAACGTCGGCGACGGGTGGCGGCTGGTCGGCGTCGACACGTCGTGGGGCACCTTCCTGCGCCGCGCCCTCCCCGGCCCCCGGGGGTGGCGGCCCACCCCGGCCCGCGTGCTGGACTGGGCCGGCGTCCACTCGCTCGCCGTGTCGGAGGAGCGGGGCGTGCAACTGGACGCCCCGAACACCCAGCTGCGGCTGCTGTCGGCCGCCGACATCGCCGAGTTGCTGTCGGACCTCGGCCGCTCGGAGCGCCAGGAACTGCTGGAGGACCTCGAGACCGAGCACGCCGCGAACGCCCTCGAACTGATGAACGACCAGGACGCCGCGAGCCTGCTCGGGGACGCGCCGGTCGAGCGGGCGGCCGAGCTGCTCAGCGAGATGGAGCCCGACGAGGCGGTCGACGCGCTCCGCGAGATGGACGCCGACGACCGCGAGGAGCTGCTCCACGCGATGGACACCGCCGACGAGAGCGACCTGCGCTCCCTGCTCGCCTACGAGGAGGGCACCGCGGCCGGCATGATGACCTCGGCGCTGGTGGTCGTGCCGGCGTCCGCGACCGTCGAGGACGCGGTCGCGGCCCTCCGCGCGGCCCGCGGCACCCCCGACGAGTCGGACGTCGTCATCCTCGTCGACGAGCGGCGCGGCCTCGTCGACGACGTCACCGCCCTCGAACTGCTCGGCGAGCCGGCGACCCGCCCGCTCATGGAGCTCACCGGGCCGCCGTGGCCGGTCACCGTGCACCCCGACCAGGCCCTGCAGGACGTCGTCGAGGCGTTACGGAACACTCTGGGCGCCTCCGTGGTCGTCGTGGACGCCGATAACGTGCCGATCGGGCGCATCCACGCGGACGACCTCGTCGACGCCCTCGGCGAGCAGGCGCGGCGCTGGCCCTGGCAACGGATCGCGGGAGGGGCGGCATGAGCGAGCACAACGGCGGCGTGGCGACCCAGCCCGGCGTCCCGGACGCCGGCCGGCGCGGGCCCGCCGGACTGTCCCGCGCACGGCGGATGGCGGTCGGCGCGGCGGCCCTCGCCGCCGTGGTCGGCCCGGGCCTCATCGCCGGCCTCTCCGACGACGACGCGGCCGGCATCACGACCTACAGTTCCCTCGGCGCGTCCTACGGCTACCAGTTGCTGTGGGTGCTCGGGGTGTCGACCGTCGCGCTCATCCTCTTCCAGGATCTCGGCGCCCGGATCGGCGTCGTCACCGGCCAGGGCCTGGCGGGGCTCATCCGCCAGCGCTACGGCGCGCGGGCCGGCGTCGTGTCGATCGGGGCCCTCGTCCTCGCGAACCTCGGCACGACCTGCGCCGAGTTCGCCGGCATTGCCGCCGGGAGCGAGATCTTCGGCGTCTCGCGCTACATCGCGGTGCCGCTGGCCGCGCTGCTCGTGTCGGGCCTCGTGCTCCGCGGCGGCTTCCGCGGCGTCGAGCGGGTGCTGCTCGTGCTGTCGGCCGTGCTCGCCGCCTACATCGGCGCCGGGATCCTGGCCCGCCCCGACTGGGGGGCCGCCGTGCGCGGCTCGGTCGTGCCGGCCATGCCGCTCACCCGCGACGCCATCGTCATCACCACGGCCACCCTGGGCACCACCCTGGCCCCGTGGGGACTCGCGTTCATCCAGAGCTACGCCGTCGACAAGAAGCTCGACCGCAAGGAACTCGGGCTGCTGCGCATCGACGTCATCACCGGCGCCGTGCTCACCGGGGTGATCGGCTTCTTCGTCATCGTCGCCTGCGCGGCGAAGATGTTCGCTGAGGGCATCCGGGTGACGGACGCCGCGTCCGCAGCCGTCGCGCTCGAACCACTGGCCGGGCCCATCGCGAAGGAGCTGTTCGCCATCGGCCTGCTCGGGGCCTCGCTGCTGGCGGCGTCCATCCTCCCGCTGTCAACGGCCTACTCGGTGTGCGACGTGGCGGGACGCCCCGCGGCGCTCGACGACAGCCCCCGTGAGGCGCCGCTGTTCTACGTGACATTCGGCGTGGTGACGGTGGTCGCCGTGCTGCTCGTGCTCATCCCCGGCATGCCGCTGGTGCCGGTGCTGGTGATGTCGCAGGTGCTCAACGCCGTGCTGCTGCTCCCGCTGCTCTTCTACATGGCCGGCATCGCCCGGGACCGGCGGCTGATGGGCGAGTTCGTCGCCCGCCGCGGCGTCACCTACGTCTACTACGTCGTCATCGCCCTCATCGTCGTGTGCATCGCCCTGATGCTCGGGCTCACCTTCATCGGCTGACGCCTCCCTCGCCCCCTCCTCCAGGGCGCGGCCGCCGGCGGGCGATGTCGACGCAGGGGCCGGCACCTCGCCCCGGACCCCGGTCTCGCCGACGCGGGCGCGCCATTCAGGCGCCGGGTGCGGTGGTGCAATCGGGGGACGACACCCGAGCGAGCGACGAGGAGGGACGGTGCCCGAACCGTTCACCACCGGCCCCGCGGGTGCCGACGCGCTGGTGATCTGCGCGCACGGCACCGACGATCCGGAGGGGCGGCAGACGACCCTCGACATCGCCGCGGCAGCCGCCGCCCGGCTGCCCGACGTGCGGGTGAGCTGCGCCTACGTCGACGTGCAGGAGCCGAGCCTGGACGCCGAGGTCGCCCGGTTGGTGGCCGCCGGACGCCGGGTGGCTGTGGTCCCGGTGCTGCTCACCACCGGCTTCCACGTCCGCGTCGACGTCGGGCGGGCGGAGCGGGCCCACCCGGGCCACGTCGCCTCCTCAGGGCCGCTCGGGCCGCACCCGCTGCTGGTCGAGGCGCTCCGCGGACGCCTGCTCGAATCGGGGGCAGCCCCCGACGCCACCGTCGTCGTCGCGGTGGCAGGCTCCCGGCGGGAGGACGCCCGCGAGGCCGGCCTGTCGGTGGGCGCGGCCCTCGCCGGGCGCTGGGACGGACCGGTCTCGGTCGGCTTCCTCGCCGCCGCCGAGCCCCTGCTGCCGGACGCCGTGGCCGCAGCGCGGGCGGCGTCCCCGGGGCCCGTGGTGGTCGCGAGCTACCTCACCGGCCGCGGCTTCTT
>JAJYQH010000003.1 GCA_021794705.1 Actinomycetes bacterium
CGCGCTCGGCACCCTGCACGCGATGGCCCGCGGAGGCATCCACGACCAGCTCGCCGGGGGCTTCGCCCGCTACAGCGTCGACGCCGCCTGGGTGGTGCCGCACTTCGAGAAGATGCTCTACGACAATGCGCAGCTGGCCCGGGTCTACGCCCACGCGTGGCGGCTCACGGGTGACCCCCTGTGCGCCCGGGTGGCGCTCGAGACGGCCGACTTCATGGTCCGCGACCTCGGGACGCCGGTGGGCCTCGCATCGTCCCTGGACGCCGACACGGCCGGCGTCGAGGGGCTCACCTACGTGTGGACGCCGGCCGAGCTGCGCGAGGTGCTCGGCGAGGCCGACGGCGTCCGGGCGGCCGGGCTGCTCGACGTCACCGACGCCGGGACCTTCGAGCACGGGGCCTCGACCCTCCAACTGCGCAAGGACCCCGACGACCCGGCGTGGTGGGCGGACGTCCGGTCGCGGCTGCTCGCGGCCCGCGGCCGGCGTCCCCAACCCGGGCGCGACGACAAGGTGGTGGCCGGCTGGAACGGCCTCGCCATCGCGGCCCTCGCCGATGTCGGAACGCTCCTCGACCGGCCGGACCTGGTCGCCGAGGCCGCCCGGATCGCCGATTCGCTGCTGCGGGTACACCTCGTCGACGGCCGGTTGCGGCGGGTCTCCCGCGACGGCCGCGCGGGGTCGGCCCCGGGCCAGCTCGACGATCACGGCGACCTCGCGGAGGGGCTGCTCGCCCTGTTCCAGGCGACCGGTGACCCCCGTCGGCTGGAGGCCGCCGGCGGGCTCCTCGACCTGGCGGTACGCCACTTCCGCTCTGGGACCGGCGAGTGGTTCGACTCCCCCGACGACGGGGAGCGTCTCTTCCAGCGTCCCCGCACGACGACCGACAACGCCGAACCCAGCGGTATCGCCGCCATCGCCGGCGCCCTGCTCACCCACTCCGCACTCACCGGGTCGACCGGGCAGCGGGACCTCGCCGACGAGGCGCTCGCCGCGATGAGCCCGGTCGCCTCGACCGACCCCCGGTTCGCGGGCTGGGCGCTCGCCGTCGCCGAGGCCGCGGCCGCGGGTCCGCTGCAGGTCGCCGTCGTCGGCTCCGGGCCGGCAGCCGACGACCTCGTCCGCATCACCCGGCGGTCGCCCTCCCCCGGTCTGGTGCTCGCCTCCGGCCGACCGGACGCCGCCGGCGTCCCGTTGCTCGCGGGGCGGCCGCTGGTCGGCGACGCCCCCACCGCCTACGTGTGCCGGGAGTTCGTGTGCGACCTCCCGACGACCTCCGCGGCTGACCTGCGAGAGCGGCTGGGGGCCGAGGACGAGTCCCGGTAGATGACCGAGCACGGACACCCCCGTGCGGCAGGCGCGGTTGCGAGGACCCCTCACTCCGCTTTAAGGTGAGGCTCACCTAAGTAAATTCCAGTACGCCTGCGTTGGGAAAATACCGTGATCGCGAACTTCCTCATCGGACTCCGGGAGGGCCTCGAGGCGGCGCTCGTCGTCGTCATCCTCGTCGCCTACCTCGTGAAGACCGGACGCCGCGACCTCCTGCCCGCCGTGTGGACCGGCGTCGCCCTCGCCGCCGGCATCTCGCTCGGCTTCGGGGCGCTGCTCACCTTCGGGCCACGCGGCCTCGACGACGACACCCAGGAGGCGATCGGCGGCGTCCTGTCGGTCGTCGCGGTCGGTTTCGTCACGTGGATGATCTTCTGGATGGCCCGCTCCGCGCGGACCCTCTCCACCGAGTTGAAGAGCGCCGTCGACCGGGCCGCGCTCGCCGGCCGGGCCAGCCTCGTCGGCGTCGCCATGCTGGCCGTCGGGCGCGAAGGCCTGGAGACCGCCCTGTTCCTCTGGGCGAACACCCAGGCGGCCGCCCGCGGCACCAGGTCGGACGCCCTGCCGCTCACGGGCGCGCTGCTCGGCCTGCTCGTCGCCGTCGGCATCGCAGCCGGCAGCTACCGCGGCGCCCTGCGCATCAACCTGTCGAAGTTCTTCGCCTGGACCGGCGGCTTCCTCGTCGTCGTCGCGGCCGGGGTCCTGGCGTACGGCGTCCACGACCTCCAGGAGGGCGGGCTGCTGCCCGAGGCGAACGCCCTCGCGTTCGACGTCTCCCGCCAGATCCCGCCGACGAGCGTGGCCGGGACCCTGCTCAAGGGCGTCTTCAACTTCTCGCCGCGCACCACGGTGCTCGAGGCGGTCGTCTGGGTCGCCTACGTCGCCGTCGTGCTCACGCTGTTCATCCGCGCGATCCGCCCCCGGCCGGCCGCGGTGGCCCCGGGCGCGACCGCCGAGCGCGAGCGGGTGCACGCCTGACCCCGAAAGCCTCTCCCCGTCGCCCCTGACCCGGGGCTTCCGCGCGGTGCCGCAGGGATACGCTGATCCCCGCACGCCTGCCTGAGGAGGAGCCGATGTCTCAACCGATCCTGCTGCTCAACTGCGGTTCGTCATCGATCAAGTACCAGATGATCGACTCGGCCACCGAGGCCGTGAGCGCCGTCGGGTTGGTGCAGAAGATCGGGGACGCCGGCACCGGCACCATCGACCACGAGACCGGCGGCGAGACGCACCACGGGGAACAGCACTTCGCCGACCACACCGAGGCCATCGCCGCGGTCATCGACATGTTCTCGCAGTACGGGCCCGACCTGTCCCAGGCCATCGCCGTCGGCCACCGTACGGTGCACGGCGGGGACGCCTTCCTCTCCACGACCGTGATCGACGGGGAGGTCATCGACAAGCTCGTCGAGCTGTCCGGCCTCGCCCCCCTGCACAACCCGCCCGCCATCCAGGGCATCCGGGCCGCGATGACGCTGCTGCCCGACGTGCCGCACGTGGCCGTGTTCGACACCGCGTTCTTCTCCGACCTGCCTGCCGAGGCTTACACCTACGCGATCGACCTCGACCTCGCCCAGCAGCACCGCATCCGCAAGTACGGCTTCCACGGCACCTCCCACCAGTACGTTTCGGGCAAGGCGGCGGATTTCCTCGGGCGCGACCTCGCCGACATCCGCCAGATCGTCTGCCACCTGGGCAACGGGGCGTCCATCTCCGCGATCGCCGGCGGACGCCCGATCGACACCTCGATGGGGCTCACCCCGCTCCAGGGCCTGGTCATGGGCACCCGGTCCGGCGATGTCGACCCCGGGCTGCACGCGTTCCTCGCCCGGGAGCTGGGCATGACGATCGACGACATCGACACCCTGCTCAACAAGCGGTCCGGCATGCTCGGGCTCACCGGTCGCACCGACATGCGCGACGTGTGGGCCGCGGCCGAGGCGGGTGACGAGCGGGCGGCTCTCGGGCTCGACGTCTACGTGCACCGGCTGGTCAGTTACATCGGCAGCTACGTCGCGCTGCTCGGGGGCGCCGACGCCATCACCTTCACCGCGGGAGTCGGCGAGAACGACCACCGGCTGCGGGCACGGGTCGCGGAGCGCCTCGCGTGGCTCGGGATCACCCTGGACGCCGCTGCGAACGAGGCCCGCTCGAAGCAGCCGCGGGCGATCTCCACCCCCGACTCCACGATCGCGCTGCTCGTCATCCCGACCAACGAGGAGCTCGCGATGGCCCGCGAGGTGCTGCAGGCGATCGCCTGACGTCACGCCGCCTGGTAGAGGGCCCCCGCGAAGCCGGCGACGTCCTGCATGGTCTTGCTGCCCGACCCGGACACCTGCAGGTAGCCGCCGTTGAGCTGACGGATGCACTCCGCCGGCTGTCCCTTGATCTGACCGCAGTAGCTGCCGGAGATCTGCTTCGCGCCCCCGCCGAACAGCGATTTCGCGATCTCGCCGGCGTCCACCGACACCGCTGTGACCTGGGCGGTGAAGATGTCGGTCGGACTGCCGCTCTTCTGGTAGATGCCCTGGAGCTGCGGGTCGGTCGACAGCCGGTACGAGCCCACCGTCGAGGGGAGCTTGAAGCCGGCGGCCGCCTTGAGGTTCGACACGTCGCCGGTCGTGCCGGCCGAGGGCGGCACCAGCACCGACTGTGAGGCGGACGGCGACGCGCTGGGCGTGGGGGTGGCGCTCGCCGAGGGCGTGGGCGGCGACGACCCGACGATGTCAGAGTAGGCCTGGCTGGCGCAGCCGCTCAGCAGGACGCCGGACAGTGCGGCGACCGCGGCGGCCAGTCGCGCGCGGCGGACGTGGCTCATGGAGCAAACCTTCGGGCGAGGGGGACCCGGCGCTCGCGGGACCCGGCGGGGGAAGTCCTCCTCAGCCTACGGCCCCCTCGCCCGCCGCCCCTGCCCGTGCGGTCTGGTGTGTCGGTGCCGTAAGTTTGACCCCATGGCTACAGCTCTGGTCACTGGCGGCACCGCGGGCATCGGCAACGCGTTCGTCAGGGCCCTGGCCGCCCGCGGCGACGATCTCGTCATCGTCGCCCGCGACTCGGAGCGGATGAACTCCCTCGCGGCCGAGCTGAACCAGACCTACGGCGTCGAGGTCGAGTGCCTCCGGGCCGACCTGTCCCAGCGCGCCGACGTCGATCTGGTGGCCGCCCGCATCGAAGATCCCGAGCGTCCCATCGACCTCGTGGTCAACAACGCCGGCTTCGGCCTGCACTCGCGGCTGCTCGACCCCGACGTCGAGCAGCACCGGCTGGCGATGGACGTCATGTGCTTCGCCGTGCTCGTCCTCTCCGGCGCCGCCGCCCGGGCGATGGCGGCCCGCGGGCACGGCCGCATCATCAACGTCTCGTCGACCTCGGCATGGGCGATGCTCGGCAACTACTCGGCCATCAAGGCCTGGGTGCTCCGATACACCGAGAGCCTCGCCATCGAGTTGCGCGGCACCGGGGTGACGGCCACCGCCCTGTGCCCGGGCTGGGTGCACACCGAGTTCCACGACCGGGCCGGCATCTCGGCCACCTCGCTGCCCGACATCGTGTGGATCCCCGCCGACGAACTGGTCCGCGAGGCGCTCCGGGACGCGGACGCGGGGAAGGTGATCTCCATCCCCACCCTCAAGTGGAAGGTGGCCATCGCCGTCTCCCAGTACGGACCCCAGAGCCTCGTGCGCTGGGTCAGCGGAGATC
>JAJYQH010000005.1 GCA_021794705.1 Actinomycetes bacterium
ATCTTCCTCATGCGCCAGTTCTACCTGGGGCTCAACCGCGACCTGTTCGACGCCGCCCGGGTCGACGGCTGTTCGTACTTCGGACTGTTCCGCCGGATCGCGTTCCCGCTCGCGCTGCCGAGCGCGATCATCGTGTTCATCTTCGAGTTCCAGG
Organism: Actinomycetes bacterium; assembly: GCA_021794705.1. Classification (GTDB taxonomy): domain Bacteria; phylum Actinomycetota; class Actinomycetes; order Propionibacteriales; family Propionibacteriaceae; genus JAJYQH01. The sequence continues at coordinate 155 of JAJYQH010000005.1, forward strand.
CGTCGTGGAACAACTTCTCCGGCCCGCTCATCTACCTCAACTTCGGGTCTCCCGACGGCTACACCGTGCCGTTGGGCATCTCGTACGCGATGACGCTCTACTCGCCCTCGGCCGGCGGCCACGGCGACTACCAGTTCGTCATGGTGGCCTCGCTTCTGGTCACCCTGCCGATGCTGGTGATCTTCGCGTTCGGCCAGCGCTACTTCATCGACGGCATCGCGGCCGGCTCCGTCAAGGGCTGAACGGGGCCGGCCGGCACCCGCCGGGTGGGCGGCAACACCCCCGCCGGTGCTGGCGGTGGGCGGGGGTGGCAGGGGCTAAGGTTGGCAGTCGTCGTGAGGTCCGGCACCCCCGGACCGACCAGGGAGGGGCGCTCACAGGGGCATGGCAGCGAACTTCGTCCACCTGCACAACCACACCGAATACTCCATGCTCGACGGCGCGGCGAAGAACTCGCTGCTGTTCGCCGAGGTCGAACGGCAGGGGATGCCCGCGGTCGCGATGACCGACCACGGCAACATGTTCGGGGCCTACGAGTTCTACCAGACGAGCAAGAACCACGCGGTGAAGCCGATCATCGGCATCGAGGCGTACGTCGCCCCGTCCACCCGGTTCTCCCGGAGCCCGGAGTTCTGGGCGAAGGCCGGCCCCCGCGAGGGTGACAGCCCCGACGTCGAGGGCGGCAAGGACGTCTCGGGCGGCGGCCGGTACACCCACATGACGATGTGGGCCGCCTCGGCCGACGGCCTCCACAACCTCTTCCGGCTGAGCTCGCTGGCGAGCTACGAGGGCTACTACATGAAGCCCCGGATGGACCGCGAGCTCATCTCCCAGTACGCGTCGGGGATCATCGCCTCCACCGGCTGTCCCTCCGGGGAGGTGCAGACCCGGCTGCGGCTGGGCCAGTACGACGAGGCACTGGCCGCGGCCGCGGCCTACCGCGACATCTTCGGCGAGGGCAACTTCTACGTCGAGCTCATGGACCACGGCGTCCCGATCGAACGCCAGGTGCGCTCCGACCTGCTGCGGCTGGCCAAGGACCTCAATCTGCCCCTCGTCGTCACCAACGACTCCCACTACGTGACCGAGGACCAGGCGGACGCGCACGACAACCTGCTGTGCGTCGGCGTGGGCCGCAACAAGGACGATCCCAACCGGTTCCGGTTCAACGGCTCGGGCTACTTCATCAAGTCCGCCGAGCAGATGCGCAGCCTCTTCCGGGAGCTGCCGGAGGCCGCGGACAACACCCTGCGGATCGCCGAGCAGGTGGGCGACTACTCCGACGTGTTCACCTACGTCGACCGGATGCCGCAGTTCGACGTGCCCGAGGGCGAGACCCAGAACAGCTGGCTGCGCAAGGAACTCGACCGGGGGCTCACCCTCCGGTACGGCGAGAACCCCCCGCCGGAGGTGCTCGAGCGGGTCGAGACCGAGCTGGCGGTGATCGAGCCGCTCGGCTTCTCGTCGTACTTCCTCATCGTCAGCGACATCTGCCGCTACGCGCGTGAGCACGACATCCCGGTGGGCCCCGGACGCGGGTCGGCCACCGGCTCGATGGTCGCCTACCTCACCCGGATCACCGAACTCGACCCGCTCGAGCACCAGCTGCTGTTCGAGCGCTTCCTCAACCCCGAGCGGATCAACCCGCCCGACGTCGACCTCGACTTCGACGACCGCCAGCGCGACAAGATGGTCGCCTACGTCTCGCAGAAGTACGGCACCGAGTACACCGCGCAGGTGAACACCTTCGGCACGATCAAGGCCAAGGCCGCGGTCAAGGACGCCAACCGCATCCTCGGCTTCCCGTTCGCCCTCGGCGACAAGATCACCAAGGCCCTCCCGCCCGACGTCATGGGCAAGGGCATTTCGCTGAGCGACGCGTTCAACCCCGACGCCAAGCGCTACAACGAGGCGGGGGAGTTCCGCGAGCTCTACAACTCCAGTCCCGACGTCAAGCAGGTCGTCGACACGGGCATGGGCATCGAGGGCCTGATCCGCGGAACCGGCGTCCACGCGGCCGCGGTCATCCTGTCCTCCACACCGCTGCTCGACCTCATCCCCATGCACCGGCGTGACCAGGACGGCGCCATCATCACCGGCTTCTCGTACCCCCAGTGCGAGGAGATGGGGCTGATGAAGATGGACATGCTGGGGCTGCGCAACCTCGGCATCATCGACCACGCGGTGAAGCTGGTGCGGCAGGTCACCGGCGCCGACATCGACGTGCTCACCCTGCCCCTCGACGACGGTCCGACCTACGAACTGCTCGGCCGCGGCGACACCCTCGGCGTGTTCCAGCTCGACGGCGGCCCGATGCGCGCGCTGCTGCGGCTGATGGCACCGACCCGGTTCGAGGACATCGCCGCCGTCCTCGCGCTGTACCGGCCCGGCCCCATGGCCGCGAACGCGCACATCAACTACGCCGAGCGCAAGAACGGCCGCCAGCCGATCACGCCGATCCACCCCGAACTGAAGGACGCGCTCGAGCCCATCCTCGGCACGACGTACCACCTGCTCGTCTACCAGGAGCAGATCATGGCGGTCGCGCGCGAGCTCGCCGGCTACAGCCTCGGCGGCGCCGACCTGCTGCGCCGGGCGATGGGCAAGAAGAAGGCCGAGATCCTGGCCAAGGAGTTCGCGAACTTCCAGGCCGGCATGCGTGGCAACGGGTACTCCGACGCCGCCATCCAGGCGCTGTGGGACGTCATGCTCCCGTTCTCCGGGTACGCGTTCAACAAGTCGCACACCGCCGGGTACGGCCTCGTCTCGTACTGGACCGCCTACCTCAAGGCGAACCACCCCGCCGAATACATGGCCGCACTGCTCGAGTCGGTGCGCGACGACAAGGACAAGTCGGCGATCTACCTCGCCGAGTGCCGGCGGATGGGCATCAAGGTGCTGCCGCCCGACGTCAACGAGTCGGAGGCGATGTTCACCCCGGTCGGGCACGACGTCCGCTTCGGTCTCGGCGCCATCCGCAACGTCGGCTCGCAGGTCGTGCAGGGGATCGTCGAGGCGCGGGCGGAGCACGGGAAGGCCCGCGACTTCTTTGAGTTCCTCGACCACGCGCCGCTGGTCGTGTGCAACAAGCGGATGATCGAGTCGCTCATCAAGGCGGGCGCCTTCGACTCGATGGGGCATCCGCGCCGGGCGCTCATGCAGGTGTTCGAGAGCGCCGTCGACCAGGTCATCGACCTCAAGCGCAACCAGGCCAACGGCCAGGACGACCTGTTCGGCGACGGGTTCGGCGTCCCGGCGGCCGAGGAGCGGCCGAGCGCGCTCAACCGCACCCTGCCGGCGGTCGACGACTGGGACAAGATGACGAGGCTGTCGTTCGAGCGGGAGATGCTCGGCCTCTACGTGAGCGACCACCCGCTGCAGGGGCTCGAACACGTGCTGGACGCGGAGCGGGACATCTCGCTGGCGGCCCTCGTGTCGGCCGACGGACCCAAGCCGGACTCCGTGGTGGTGGCCGGGCTGATCACCTCGGTGCAGCGCCGGCAGAACAAGGCCGGGCACCTCTGGGCGTCGGTCACGGTCGAGGACCTCGACGCGTCGATCACGGTGCAGGTGTTCCCCAAGGTCTACGAGGCGGTCTCGCACCACCTCGCCACCGACACCGTGGTCCGCGTCCGCGGCCGGGTGCGGGAGAAGGAGGACACCCTCGAGGTGCACGCGCAGGACCTCGCCCGGATCGACACCGACACCGCCGCCGTGCGACCGGTCGTCATCCAGATCCCCGCGACGAGGTGCACCCCGCCGGTCGTCGAGCAGCTCAAGGCGGTGCTCAACGCCCACCCCGGGGTCACCGAGGTGCGGCTGCGGCTCACCACCGCGGACGCGCAGCGCACCTTCCGGCTCGACGACAGCCTGCGGGTGACGGCGTCCCAGCCGCTCATGGCCGACCTCAAGGCGCTGCTCGGCCCGTCCTGCCTGCCCGTGTGACCATCCCGGGCATCCGGTGCCGCTGGCGACACCCGCTAGGGTTGCGGGCGTGAGCAGCGCGACGCCTGTGTCCCACGGCGGTGGAACCGCCGCGTCGCCGGCGTCCCCCGACGTCATCGACAGCGGGCACGTGACGGCCCCCCGGCGCCGGCGTCGCCTGCCCCCGGTAGCCCGCGGGCTCATCGTGTTCCTCGTGTTCTGCGCCGGGCTCGGGGTGGTCACCGGGCTGCTGTGGCACGCGGTGGTGCAGCTGCCGACCTACACGGTGCAGGAGTCGGGGGCGGCGTCGACCACCGAGCGCGGCCTCACCCAGTTCTTCGGCACGGACGCCTGGTTCAGCCTCATCGGGGCCGTGTGCGGCGCGATCATCGGCCTGCTCGGCTGGTGGTTGTTCCGCTGGCTCGGGTGGATCGTCACCCTCGTCGTGCTCGCGGGCGCCAACATCGCCGCACTCATCGCCTGGCACCTCGGGGAGGCGCTGGGTCCCACGGACTTCGCCGCCCGGATCAGTGCGGCGTCGGCCGGCCAGAGCCTGCCGATCGACTTCCAGCTGCGCTCGCACAGCAGCGTGCTCGTGTGGCTGTTGTTCGCGGTGCTGCCGGTGCTGCTGTTCTCGGCCCTCGGCCGCGACGACGAGGACCCGGGCGCACCCCGCCAGTGGGTCGCCGTCCGCCGGCGGGTGCTGCGCCGCACTCCGTCCCCCTGGATCGATGCCGGTCACGTCGACCCGCCGTCGTCCGAGGCGCCGGTGCTGCCCGACGACGCGTCGCGCTGACCGCCCGGTTCAGCCGCGCGCGAGGGTCGCGACGTCCGCCGCCGTGAGCCGGACGAGGTCGTCGGGGGAGAGCTCGACCTGCAGGCCCCGGCGCTCAGCCGAGACGAACACGGTCGGCCACGCCCGGGCCGACGC
>JAJYQH010000120.1 GCA_021794705.1 Actinomycetes bacterium
GGCGTCCACGCCGAAACGGCTTGTGTCGATCGTGAGCGAGACGATCTGCTCGCCGACGTCGGTGACGACGGCCGTGGGTTCGAAGGTCGTGGTGGCCCGGGACACCCTCAGCTGCGCGGACGCCGCGAGCACGAGCAGCGTGAGCACGGCCGCGCCCACGACAAGGGCGTACAGGGTCTTCACCGGAGCTCCTGAGCTGACGGGATCGACGCGGAGCGGACCCCGTCAGTTCAGGATATCGACCCGCACCGCCCCGGCGTCGGTGCTGAAGGCGACGTGCGACAGGTCCGGCACCATGAGGTCGGCCCCGAGGTCGTCGGCCGGGGACGTCGTGAGCACCGCGAGGACGCCGGCCCCCGCCGCCCGGGCCGCCCGGACGCCGGCGGGCGCGTCCTCGACGACCAGGCACTCCCCCGGATCGACGCCCAGCGCCCGGGCGGCGGCAAGGAACAGGTCGGGCTCGGGCTTGCCGTGAGCGACGTCGTCGGCGGTCAGCACCACCGCGGGCGGGGTGAGCCCGGCGGCCTCCATGCGCGCCGTGGCGACGGCGCGGGTGCCGGAGGTGGCGACGGCGACCCGGTCGGCCGGCAGCGCGTCGAGGGCCTCGCGGGCCCCGGGGAGCGCCTCGATGCCCTCGGTCTCGAGCACCTCGAGCTCCTCGATCCGGGCGACCCCCTCGACGACGCGGTGCTCCGGCAGCACCAGCCGGATGATCGCCTCGCTCGTCATCCCGTTGACGTTGGCCGAGGCGTCCGGGATCACCTCGTACTCGGTGAGCCACGAGGTCCACGCCCGGGCGATGGCGGGGTGGGAGTCGATCAGCGTGCCGTCGAGGTCGAAGATGACCGCGGCGAAGCGGCGTCCGGTGAGTCGATCCATCGCTCCATCAAACCAGCCGGTCGGCGAATACCCCGACCCGGATTGTGAGTGAGTGCTCACTCACTTATCCTGGGGACCATGCGTGCCAAGCCCATGCCCCCCGAGGAGCGCCGCGCCGCGATCATCGCCGCCACCCGGCCGCTCGTGCTCGAGCACGGCACCGCCTTCACCACGCGCCAGGTCGCCGACGCGGCGGGCATCGCCGAGGGGACGATCTTCCGCGTGTTCGACAACAAGGAGGACCTCCTCTGGGCCGTCGTCGACGAGACGATGGACCCGACCGCCACGTGCGCCGCGATCTCCGCCCTCGACGCGCCGACCCTGCCCGACCTCGTCGCCGGGGTCGTCCGCATCCTCCAGGACGCCATCCACGACACCTCCCGGCTGTTCGCGGCCATGCACGCCCACGCGCCGGTGGACGAGGACAAGCCGGCGTCGCACCGGGCCCGGCGGCCGCCCGAGCCCGAGGTGCAGCGGGCCCGCGCCCAGACCCTCGTGGACGCCGTCAGCGCCCGGCTCGCCGGGTTCGAGTCCGACCTGGGGATCCCCCTCGAGGAGGCCGCCTCCCTCATCCGGTCGGTCGCCTTCGCCACCTCCCACCCGTTCCTGTCCGACGGCCGGCTCACCGATCCCCGGCGGGTCGCCGACCTGCTCCTCCACGGCCTCGCCCACCCGAGGGTGGACGCCGCCCCGCCCACCAGTCACCACCCCTTCTCGTAGGACATCCATGCTCGTCAAACTCATCAACCGCTACGTGCGGCCCTACTGGCCACTGCTGCTCGTCGTCCTCGTGCTGCAGACGGTGGCGACCATCTCGTCCCTGTACCTGCCCACCCTCAACGCCCGCATCATCGACAACGGGGTGGCCAAGGGCGACACCCACTACATCTGGGTGCACGGCGTCGACATGCTCGGCTGGAGCCTCGCCCAGGTCATCGCCCAGATCGGGGCCGCCTACCTCGGGTCCCGGGTGGCGATGAGCTTCGGGCGCGACGTGCGCTCGGCGCTGTTCGACCGGGTGCTCTCGTTCAGCTCGCGCGAGGTCAACCGGTTCGGGGCGCCGTCGCTCATCACCCGCAACACCAACGACGTGCAGCAGGTGCAGATGCTCGTGCTGATGACGGCGATCATGATGATCGGTGCCCCGATCACGATGGTGGGCGGCGTGGTCATGGCCCTGCGCGAGGATCCCGGCCTGTCGTGGCTCATCCTCGTCGCGGTCATCCTGCTCGGCGCCGCCGTCGGGTTCCTCGTGTCGAACGTCGCGCCGCTGTTCCGCATGATGCAGACCCGCATCGACGGGATCAACCGGGTGCTGCGGGAGCAGATCTCGGGCATCCGGGTCGTCCGGGCGTTCGTCCGCGAGCCCTACGAGGCCCAGCGGTTCGGCCGCACCAACCAGGACCTCACCGATGTGACGCTGTCGGTCGGCCGCTGGATGGCGGCCATCTTCCCGATCGTCATGTTCGTCATGAACCTGTCGAGCGTCGGCGTGCTGTGGTTCGGGGCCTACCGGGTGGACGCCGGTCACATCCAGATCGGTCAGCTCACCGCCTTCCTCACCTACATCATGCAGATCCTCATGAGCGTGATGATGGCCACGATGATGCTCATCATGGCGCCGCGTGCCTCGGTCAGCGCCGGCCGGATCATGGAGGTGCTCACCACCGACAGCACCGTGGTGCCGCCGGTCGACGCCGTCACCGAGATCCGGACGGCCGGGGAGATCCGCTTCGACGGGGTCGAGTTCACCTACCCGGGCGCGGAGGAACCGGTGCTCGCCGACATCACCTTCGACCTGCAGCCGGGGAAGACGACCGCGATCATCGGTTCCACCGGGTCGGGCAAGACCACCCTGGTCAACCTCATTCCCCGGCTGTACGACGCGACCGGTGGCAGTGTCCTCGTCGACGGGGTCGACGTCCGCGACCTCGACCCCGACCTGTTGTGGAGCAAGGTCGGCCTGGTCCCGCAGAAGCCGTACCTGTTCAGCGGCACGGTCGCCTCGAACCTGCGCTACGGCAAGCCCGAGGCCAGCGACGACGAGCTGTGGCACGCGCTGCGGGTCGCCCAGGCCGAGGACTTCGTCCGCGACATGGACGGCCAGTTGGACGCCCCGATCAGCCAGGGCGGCACCAACGTGTCCGGCGGCCAGCGCCAGCGGCTGTCGATCGCCCGGGCCCTCGTGAAGCGCCCCGACGTCTACGTCTTCGACGACGCGTTCTCGGCCCTCGACGTCGCGACCGACGCCCGGCTGCGGGCGGCCCTCGCACGCGAGACCGGGCGGGCGGCCGTCCTCATCGTCGCCCAGCGGGTGTCGACGATCCGGGGCGCCGACGAGATCCTCGTCATCGACGACGGCCGCATCGTCGGCCGCGGAACCCACGACCAGCTGCTCGACACCAACCCGACCTACGCGGAGATCGTCGAGTCCCAGCTCAGCGCAGAGGAGGCCGCCGCATGAGCGCCGTCACCGACACCCCCAGCAGCCAGGACACCCCGAAGGTCGCCAACGAGCGCCCGCAGTACGCCGCTCCCGCGCGTCGGGGCCCGATGGGCGGGCACGGCCCGATGGGCATGGGACGCCCGGGCGAGAAGGCGGTGAACTTCCTGCCGTCGCTGCGGCGACTGCTGCGCCGGCTGGTGCCCGAGCGGCCGCTCATCGTGCTGGTCGTCGTCATGGCGGCGGTCGGCGTGGGCTTCAACGTCATCGGCCCCAAGGTGCTGGGCCGGGCGACCGACATCATCTTCGAGGGCGTCATCGGGCGGATGCTCGGCCAGGCGGTGCCCGCCGGGACGCCGATCGCGCAGGTCGTCGCCGGGCTCCGCTCCCGCGGCCAGGGCACCTTCGCCGACATGCTCAGCAGGCTCAACGTCACCATCGGCCAGGGGATCGACTTCCACCGGCTGGGCGTCGTCCTGTTCTGGGCCCTCGGGCTCTACGTCGTCGCGTCGATCCTCATGTTCCTCCAGGGCTACGTGCTGGCCGGGATCGTGCAGCGCTCGATGTACCGGCTCCGCCAGGACGTCAGCGACAAGCTCTCACGGCTCCCCCTGAGCTACTTCGACAAGCAGCCCCGCGGCGAGCTGCTCAGCCGGGTCACCAACGACATCGACAACATCAGCCAGACCCTGCAGCAGACGCTGTCGCAGCTGCTCAACGCGCTGCTCATGCTCGTCGGCGTCCTCGTCATGATGTTCTCGGTCTCGTGGGAGCTGGCCCTCATCTCGCTCCTGATCGTCCCGATCTCCGGGGTCGTCGCCGCGCTCATCGGCAAACAGTCGCAGAAGCGGTTCGCGCAGATGTGGAAGTCGACCGGCGAGCTGAACGCCCAGATCGAGGAGGCCTACACCGGGCACGCGCTCGTCAAGGTGTTCGGTCGCCAGCGCGAGGTGGCGGCGTCCTTCCGGCTCGAGAACGACAAGCTCTTCAAGGCCTCGTTCGGCGCCCAGTTCATCAGCGGCATGATCATGCCGGTCATGTTCTTCGTGGGCAACCTCAACTACGTGGCGATCGCGGTGCTCGGCGGCCTCAAGGTGGCGAGCGGGCAGATGGCGATCGGTGACGTGCAGGCGTTCATCCAGTACTCGCGGATGTTCACCCAGCCGATCACCCAGGTGGCCTCGATGTCCAACCTGCTGCAGTCGGGGGTCGCCTCGGCCGAGCGGGTGTTCGAGGTGCTCGACGCCACGGAGCAGGTGCGCGAGGAGACCGGGGCGCTCCCGTCACCGGTGCGCGGCCGGGTCGAGTTCGACCACGTCCGCTTCAGCTACTCGCCCGAGCAGCCGCTCATCACCGACCTCTCCCTGGCCGCCGCGCCGGGCGAGACGGTCGCGATCGTCGGTCCGACCGGTGCCGGGAAGACGACGCTGGTCAACCTGCTCATGCGCTTCTACGAGCTCGACGGCGGCCGGATCACCCTCGACGGCGTCGACATCTCCTCGGTGCCGCGCAACGAGCTCCGCAGCCAGCTCGGCATGGTGCTCCAGGACACCTGGCTGTTCAACGGCAGCATCCGCGACAACATCGCCTACGGCCGTCCCGACGCGACCGAGGAGGAGATCGTCGCGGCCGCGACCGCCGCCTACGTCGACCGG
>JAJYQH010000193.1 GCA_021794705.1 Actinomycetes bacterium
GTCCCGGCCCGAACCTCGCGGCCGCCTCCCACCGGCCGCGACAAGCCCAGTCGCCGCGGAGCCCACGCACACCCCGATTGATTGACACCGCTGGCGTGGTGTCAAATCACGCCCGTGGAAAAGACTCAATCTTTGTGGATTTTTTCGCGGATCCCGGGGCGGAGTTAAGACGATCATCCTAGGAGATAATCGAATAACCCGTTGTGAGGCGGAAATTGGTGGTGCCGGAAGGCGTTTCCCTCAGCCACTCCACGAATGACGGCGGCGCGATCGCTCTCCGGAGCTGCGCTCGCTTTCCTCGTTCGACTGGCAAAAACGCTTCTCCTCCTCTCATATTTGGCCTAGCATCCGAGTAGCGGGGGAAAGCCATCGGGGGCGGTTGTCACGCCGGCTATTTCTCCCGCAACAATCGGGGGAAAAGATGGTCGCCGCACCTGGGCAGCATGCCCTGGGCGCGGGAGAGAGGGTTTGGGGACGCCCGCGTGAGCTCCGCTCACGCGTGCATCTGCATACCCTCGTCTCGCGCATGAGGGTTACTGACAGCCTCGTCATCCTGGCGAGTTTCATCGTGGCCGAGTGGGCCCGCTTCGGGTGGAGCGGGTGGAGGAGCCTGTTCCGTCCGGCCACGGCCAACGACTGGTTCTATCTCGTGCTGCCGGTCGGCCTGACACTCATCTGGATCGTGGCGCTGCAGCTCTACGGCTCCTACGACCGACGGCGGCTGGGCACCGGCGCGGAGGCCTACTCGAGCATCGTGAAGTCGACCATGGTGACCTTCACCGTGATGGCGCTGGCCTCCTACATGTTCAAGCTGGAGATCTCGCGACTGTTCGTCCTGGCGGCGTTCCCCATGGCCGGAGTGCTGCTGACCCTCTCGTGTTTCCAGTGGCGGCGCTGGCTGCTGCACCGTCGGCTCGAGGGGCTGCTGGTCCAGCGGACACTCGTCGTCGGGCATCCGGGCAACGTCCAGCGGGTGATCCGCACGTTGGCCGGGGAGTCGGGCGCCGGATACCAGGTGGTGGCCGCCTGCTCGAGCACGTCCGAGCCCGTCCTGGCCGGCGTCCCCGTGGTGGGCCCCGAGCCGTCGGCCGGCGTCCTCGCCCGGCACCTCGACGTCGACACCGTCGTCTGCGCCAGCGGAGAGCTCGACTCCGACGGCGTCCGGCAACTGGGGTGGGCGTTGGAGCGCACCGGCATCGACCTCGTCGTCGTGCCCTCGCTGCACGAGGTGAGTTCGCAGCGGGTGCTGAGCCGCCCGGTCAACGGGCTGCAGCTGCTGTTCCTCGAGTCGCCGCACTTCACCGACGGGCAGTTGATCCTCAAGGGTCTCGTCGACCGGGCGCTGGGGTTCCTTCTCCTCGTCATCGCCTCGCCCGTGATGGCGGTCGTGGCGTTCCTCGTCAAGCGCGAGGACGGCGGCCCCGTGTTCCTGAGCCAGACCCGGGTGGGCCTCGACGGCAAGGAGTTCGGGATGCTGAAGTTCCGCAGCATGGTGCCGAACGCCGAGGGCCTGCGGGCCTCGATCATCGAGGGGGCGGCGGACGCCGTCGACCGCGGCCCGATGTTCAAGCGGCGCGACGACCCGCGCATCACCCGGATCGGACGGGTGCTGCGGCGCACCAGCCTCGACGAGTTGCCGCAACTCATCAACGTCGTCCGCGGCGAGATGAGCCTTGTCGGGCCGAGACCGCCGCTCCCCGGCGAGGTCGTCAGCTACTCCGACGTCGCCCGCAGGCGGTTGCTCGTGCGGCCGGGCATGACCGGCCTGTGGCAGATCAACGGCCGCTCCGACCTCAGCTGGGACGACACGATCCGCTACGACCTCTACTACGTCGAGAACTGGTCGCTCACCGGCGATCTCCTCATCTTGTTCCGCACGGTTCGCGCGGTGCTGCAGCAGCGCGGCGCCTACTGAGGCTCACTCGTCGAGCAGGTCGATCAGTCCCGCCTCGACGAGGGTCGCCACCGCCGCATCGACCGCGCTCTCGGCGTCCGCGCGCGGGATCGGCCCGAACGAAGCGAGCGCCTCGTCGACCAGTTCGTCGACGGTCTTCGGTTCGGCGGCGTGCTCGAAGATCCGGCGTCCGAGCGGCCCCAGGCGGATGAGCCCCTCGTCGGTCATCACGAGGAGGTCGGGGCTGCCGGGAGCGGCCAGGGCGTCCGCGACGTGGCGGCTGTGGACCCTCATCCCGCCCCCTCGAGCAGTTCGGCCAACACCGGCGCCAGGGTCGCCGACTCCCGGTAGTGCATGACGAGAAGCGGCCCCGTGCGGTCGAGGAGGGCCGCCAGCCGCTGCAGCCCCCGCGGCGTCCGGCCGAGGCTCGACGTCTGCTCGGCGAGCACGGTGACGGCGTCGAGCAGGTCGAGTTCCTCCGCCTCGACGGCGTCGACCGGGTGGTCGCGCCGCAGGACCACGAGCCGGACCAGGCGCGCGGACGCCGGCGTCGCACGGAGCCCCAACGCGTCGGGGGCCGTCTCCCACTTGGGGCCGTCGTCGAGGCGCAGCGAGAGCGGTTTCGGGTAGGGGCGGACGGTGCCGTCGAACTCGACGGCGACGGTCTCGTCGGTGAGGTAGCCGAAGCGGGCTCCGAGCGTCCTCGCGAGCGTGGTCTTGCCGGTGCGGCCGGGCGCGACGAACGCGAGGGCCTCACCGCCGGGCCGGCAGACGGCACCGGCGTGGAAGAGGAAGAGCTGGCCGAGCCGGGCGGCGATGAGCGACCGGGTGACGTTCTGGGTCGTGCCCATGAGCAGCCGGTTGAGGGAGTCGGTCGAGTCGTCGGCGAGGTCGGCCCGCACGGTCACCGGAGCCGCCGGGACCCCACCCCAGACGGGCTCACCACAGCGCTGCCAGGCGGTTCTCAGCGCCCCGCTGACGAGCGGAGCGTGCAGGCCCTCGACCCGGAGTTCGGCGCTGGCTCCCAGCCCGTGGACGGTCAGGGCCCCGAGCCCCGTGGAGATCATGCGCACATCCTGCCGGACCGCGTGGTGCTGAGCAGCAGGTCCGGGGTCCTCGGCCCGGTCATCCGACCCTCAGCGCGGCGATTAGGCCGCGGTGGTCGGTGCCGTCGACCCTGAACGTGGCGAGGCGGCTCGCGGTCACCCCTGTGCCGACGAGCACGTGGTCGAGATGCATGACCGGGATCGCCCATTGCGCGGGCGACGGGTAGCTGCGCGCGGAGGGGAAGGTGGGCACCCAGAGATCCCCCACCTCGGCCGCCGCGTCCCTCAGCCCGGTGGTGCGGAGGAGCTCACGCAGCTGCTCGTGTTGGGGCACCGCGTTGAAGTCGCCTGCCACCACGAGCGGCGCCGGCGAATCGTGGACCTCGCCCTCCAGCAACGCGAAGTCGCCGGTCCACGCCCGCCAGGCGTCCACTGGGTTGGCGAAGTGCACCGCGATGAGCGTGAGGCGCCCTTCCGGCACGTCGACCGTCAACCGCAGCCCCACGCCGGGATGCGGTCCGCCGTCCGTGAGCAGGGGGTAGCGGGAGAACACCATGAGGCCGGCGTCGTTCCAGTCGCCGGCCGCCGCACCGGCCCGGTAGGGATAGCGGGAGTTCCAGTCGGTCCGGTCCAGGCCAGCAAGGGTTCGCGTCGTCACTTCGGGCAGCACGACGAGGTCGGCTCCGGCGGCGGACGCCTGTCGGGCGAGTGCAGCGGGGTCGGCCCAGCCGTAGTAGGTGTTCTGCTCGAGCACCACGAGGTTGGGCTGGGGTGGGCGGACGTCCGCGAGGTGGGGTTCCATCAACGCCAGGCGAAGAGCCAGTACCGCGAACACACCCGTCGCCGCCACCCTTCGCCCCAAGCGGGCGGACGGCAACAGCAGCACCACGGCAACGCCCAACAGGAACGGGATCAGGCCGATGAAGGCGGAGACCACGGTGAGCCAGTGCGACCGCAGCTGCAGCCGCGGCCTCCAGTCCAGCCACCCGAGTAGGGCCGACACGAGCACCATCACGACTGCCGCTAGGGCCGCCACCGAGCCGAGGATGGAAGTCCGCCCGAACCGGCCTTCAGACGACATCGGCAAATCCTATCTGAACGCACTCGAAGATTTCTGACGCGAGATTCAGCGGCGACGAAGAGACCGCCCGCCGAGATAGCCGCCCGATGAATACCATCACTTCGTGGTGACGTATTCGTCCCGTTTCGCCCGGAGGTGCCGACAGCTGCAACGGCTGCTGGCCGGCACCGCCCGTGCCGCCCGCGTGCGCCGGCCGGCCCTCCTGGGCGCCTTCTGGTGGGACGGACACAGAAATTTCGGAGACATGCTGACGCCCTGGCTTCTCCCGCATTACGGATACGTTCCAGTCCTCCGCCCGCCAGAACGAGCCAACCTCGTTGGCGTCGGAAGCATTCTCGAGATGGTTCCCGAAAGCTATGCCGGAAGCGTCTGGGGTTCGGGACTGATGATCGAGGAGAGGCGGGCCTTCCCCTCCGCCCGATTCCTGGCCCTGAGGGGTCGGCTCACGGCGCAGTTGCTGGGCGCCGGGCCGGCCGTCCCCCTGGGTGACCCCGGTCTCCTCGTGTCCCGACATGTCGCGCCCGCCGGGCATCACGGCAAGGTCGTCGTTCTCCCCCACGGGCACCACATACACGACCCGCACTTCGCCCGGCTCCTCGCCCAGACCCCCGAGCTCACGCGACTGGTCCGCTACGACCGGCATCCTGAGGAGGTGGCTCGCGACATCTCCGGAGCTGCGCTCGTGGTCACCTCGTCGCTGCACGGCTTGGTGCTCGCCGACTCCTACGGCATTCCCGCGGTCTGGGTCACCTCGGACCTCCCTCTTGGCGGCGGTGACTTCAAATTCCGGGACCACGAGAGCGCCGTTCGCCCCTTGGCACCGCGCCATCTCCGGCTCACGAGCGGCACGGCCCTGGCCGAACTGCGGGCGGCTGCCTCCACCGTTCCTCGTGACCGTGTCGCCGAACTCGGCGACGGACTCGAAGCCGGGTTGAGGGGGATCTTGACG
>JAJYQH010000080.1 GCA_021794705.1 Actinomycetes bacterium
AGGTCGGGCTCGGGGAAGTACCGGTAGTCCTCCGCCTGCTCCTTCGACCGGCCCGGGGACGTGTAGCCCTCCTCGTGCCAGTGCCGGGTCTCCTGCGTCACCCGGCCGCCGGCGGACAGGATCGCCCCCTGCCGGCGCATCTCGTAGGTGAGCGCGGCCTCGACCGAGCGCAGCGAGTTGACGTTCTTGGTCTCGGTGCGGATGCCCAGCTCGTCCCGGCCCTTCGGAGCCAGCGAGATGTTCGCGTCGCAGCGCAGGTTGCCCTGCTCCATCCGCGCCTCCGAGACCCCGAGCGCGCGCATGAGCTCGCGGAGGTGGGCCATGTAGGCCCGCCCGACCGCGGGGGCGTCCGCGCCCAGGCCGAGCACCGGGCGGGTGACGATCTCCATGAGCGGGACGCCGGCCCGGTTGTAGTCGACCAGCGAGTGGTCGGCGTCGTGGATGCGCCCGGTGGCGCCGCCGTGCAGCAGCTTGCCGGCGTCCTCCTCCATGTGCACCCGCTCGATCTCGATCGTGTAGGTGCGCCCGTCGACCTCCACGTCCACGTGCCCATCGAGGCAGATCGGCTCGTCGTACTGGCTGACCTGGTAGTCCTTCGGCATGTCCGGATAGAAGTAGTTCTTCCGGGAGAACCGGCACCACTCGGCGATCCGGCAGTTGAGCGCCAGGCCGATGCGGATCACCGACTCGACGGCCTTGCCGTTCACCACCGGCAGCGATCCCGGCAGGCCGAGGCACACCGGGCACACCTGGGTGTTCGGCTCGGCACCGGGCGCCGTGGAGCAGCCGCACCACATCTTCGACGCGGTGTTGAGCTCGACGTGCACCTCGAGCCCGATGGCGGGGTCGAACCGGTCGACCACCTCGTCGACGTCGAGCAGGTCGTCCATCACTTCTCCTCGTCGGTGGGGGCCAGCAGCGAGTGGGCCAGCAGCGGCGCCCCGTCGAGCAACGGTCCGCCCCAGCGCTGGACGAGCGCCCGCTCGAGCGCCGCCCCCACCCGGTACAGCCGGTCGTCGGCCATCGGCGGGGCAATCACCTGGAATCCGACGGGAAGGCCGTCCTCGGGGGCGAGGCCGCACGGGAACGACGCGGACGCGTTGCCGGCGAGGTTCGACGGGATCGTGCACAGGTCGGCCTTGTACATGGCCAGCGGATCGTCGACGCGCTCCCCGAGACGGAAGGCGGTCGTCGGCGTCGAGGGCGAGACGAGCACGTCGCACTGCGCGAACGCGGCGTCGAAGTCGCGGGCGATGAGCGTGCGGACCTTCTGCGCGGAGCCGTAGTAGGCGTCGTAGTAGCCGCTCGACAGGGCGTAGGTGCCGAGGATGATCCGCCGCTTGGCCTCCTCGCCGAAGCCCTGGCCGCGGGTGAGCGTCATCACCTGTTCGACCGAGTTGGCCCCGTCGTCGCCGACGCGGAGCCCGTAGCGCATGCCGTCGTAGCGGGCGAGGTTCGAGCTCACCTCCGCGGGCATGATGAGGTAGTACGCGGGCAGCGCGTAGACGAAGTGGGGGCAGCTCACCTCGACGATCTCGGCGCCGGCGTCCTGCAGCAGTGCGACGGCCTCCTGGAAGCGCTGCTCGACACCCGGGGCGTAGCCCTCGCCGCCCAGTTCGGTGACCACGCCGATCCGCATCCCGCGGACGTCGCCGCTCCGGGCCGCCTCGAGCACGGGGGGCACCGGCTGGTCGATGGAGGTGGAGTCGAGCGGGTCGTGCCCGCAGATCACCTCGTGCAGCAGCGCGGCGTCCTCGACGGTGCGGGCGCACGGGCCGGGCTGGTCGAGGCTGGAGGCCATGGCGATGACGCCGAACCGCGACGTGCCCCCGTAGGTCGGCTTGATGCCGACGGTCCCGGTGACCGACGCCGGCTGGCGGATCGAGCCCCCGGTGTCGGTGCCGATGGCGAGCGGGGCCTCGAACGCGGCCAACGCCGCCGACGACCCGCCGCCCGAGCCGCCCGGGATGCGGTCGAGGTCCCACGGGTTGTGGGACGGGCCGAACGCCGACGTCTCGGTCGAGCTGCCCATGGCGAACTCGTCGAGGTTGGTCTTGCCGAGGATGACGAGGTCGTTGTCGATGAGGCGCTGGACGACGGTGGCGTTGTAGACCGGGCGGTAGTTCTCCAGGATCCGGGAGCCGGCCGTGGTGGGCAGGCCGACGTAGCTCAGCAGGTCCTTCACGGCGATGGGGACGCCGGCCAGCGGGCCCAGCGGCTCGCCCGCCTCGCGCTTGGCGTCGACCCGGCGGGCCGTCTCGAGCGCGCGCTCGCCGTCGACCGCGAGGAACGCGTGCACCTGGTCGTCGACGGCGTCGATCTGGGCGAGGAACGTCTCGGTCACCTCGACCGCGGTGAGCTCGCCGGTGCGGATGGCGGCGGCCAGGTCGGCGGCGGTCCGCCGGAGGATCGGTGTGGTCATCACGCCTCCTCGTCGAGGATCCGGGGGACGCGGAACCGGCCGGTGTCGGCGTCCGGCGCGTTCGCGAGCACCTGCTGCTGGGTGAGCGACCCGGTGACGACGTCGTCGCGGAACACGTTGACGAGCGGGAGCGCGTGGGAGGTCGGGGGGATGTCGCCGGCCGCGACCGCGGCGACGCTGGCGACCGACTCGAGGATGACATCGAGCTGGGGCGCGAGCTTGGCGAGCTCCGCGGGCGAGAGCTCGATGCGGGCCAGCGCCGCGAGGCGGGCCACGTCATCGGGGGTGAGGGACACGCGCTTCTCCTTGCGAGAGACCAGTCGGGGGCCGGCCGGACGCCGCCGCGGTGCACGGCGCGCGGCAGGGGTGCCGGAACAGATCGTCATCCTAGTGTCTCGGCGAGGGGCGGCCCGCTGGCGCCCGCCGGCGTCCCGGCTGCAACAGGACCGTAACGGCGCCGACCCGCGGAGCGTCGGTCGGGTTTGGAAGACTGACCGGGTGATGCTGCTGCGCGTTCAACTCCCCGACCGGCCCGGCTCCCTGGGTGCGGTCGCCACCGCTCTCGGCTCCGTCGGCGCCGACATCCTCGCCATCGAGATCGTTGAGAAGGGCGAGGGGGTGGCCGTCGACGACTTCATGGTCGACCTGCCGCCATCGATGCAGCCCGACTCCCTCGTCAGCGCGTGCTCGTCGCTGCCCGGCTGCCACGTGCTGTACATCTCGCGGCACCAGGAGACGTGGGGCATCGAGAGCGACATCGTCACCCTCAACCGGATGGCCGACGACCCCGAGCACGACGCCGAGATCCTGCTCGAAGCGGCGCCGACGGTGTTCCACAGCCAGTGGGCGGCCCTCGTCGACACGGCGTCCGACGAGGTGATCATGAGCACCGAGCTGGCCCCCGAGTTCGACCGTGACGGGCTCCGGACGCTGGCCCCCCTCGGCGAGGCGCACCGGGCCGAACTGCCGGGCGGCTGGGTCGACTCGTGGCCCGCCACCACGGTCGCGCTCGCGCCGCTCAGGGGCGACCGGGCGATCGTCCTCGGTCGGGCAGGGGGTCCGAGCTTCCTCGACTCGGAGATGAACCGGCTCGTGCACCTGGCCGCGCTGGCCCACTGACGCCCGGTCCCCGGCGCCGGCTCGGAGCGGGGCCCCGGCTCAGAGCAGCGCCTTGTAGAACGTGTAGCCGAGCAGCGTGATCACGGTGAGGGCCGCGACGAACGCCAGGGACACCCAGATGCGCATCCGCTTCTTCGCCCGGGTCGTCGGCACGCCCTCGGGACCCCAGATGCCCACCTTGGGCTGGACGCGCAGCGGCGTCCGCCCGTTGAGGTTGAGGTTCGAGAACACGGCCACGCCGCCACTGTAGTGCCACCGGCGGCGGGCGCCCGGGGGGACAATGGGGCCATGCAGGCCGTGCGACCGGCTGCAGTGGCCGGACTTTTCTACCCGGGCCGACGATCCGACTTGCGCTCGATGATCGTGGCGCTGCTCGACGATGCCCGCCCGCTCGTCGACCGGTTGGGCCTCCCCGCACCCAAGGGGCTGGTCGTGCCGCACGCCGGCTACATCTACTCCGGCTCCACCGCCGCCCTCGGCTACGCCCTGCTCGAACCGGCCCGCGAGCGGATCAGCCGGGTGGTCCTGCTCGGACCCTGCCATCGCCTGTGGACCGACGGTCTCGCGCTCCCGGACGCCGGCGCCTTCGACACTCCCTTGGGCCGGGTGCCGGTCGAGCCGGTCCCCGACGAGGTGCGCCGGCGGCTCCCCCAGCTGCACGACAACCCCGCCGTGCACGCGCAGGAGCACTCGCTGGAGGTGCAGGTGCCGTTCCTCCAGACGGTGCTCGGCGAGTTCAGCCTCGTCCCCCTCGCGGTCGGAGGGGTCACCGCGGCCGAGGTCTCGGAGGTGATCGACGCGCTGTGGGGCGGTCCCGAGACCCTGGTCGTCGCCTCGTCGGACCTGTCGCACTACCTCACCTACCAGCAGGCCAACACGGTGGACGCCGGCACGGTCGCGCAGATGCTGCGCCTCGACGCCACCCTCACCCACGACCAGGCCTGCGGCGCCGACCCGGTCAACGGGCTGCTCCTGTCGGCCCGCAGCCACGGACTGACCCCCCGGCTGCTGGGACGCTGCACCTCCGGCGACACCGCCGGGGACAAACGAAGGGTGGTGGGTTATGCAGCACTCGCTCTGGCCTCCTGATGCCGGCCCGAGGCCCCTCGGCGTCGCACGCACCGCGATCGCCAAACGTCTCGGCATGGCCGTCGACCAGCCGGACGGCCCGACGCCCCCCTGGCTGCTGGAACGGGGCGCGGCGTTCGTCACGCTCACCGCGCAGCGCCGGCTGCGAGGCTGCATCGGCTCGCTCGAGCCGTGGCGTCCGCTGCTCGACGACGTGCGGGCGAACGCGGTGTCGGCGGCGTTCCACGACCCCCGCTTCCCGCAGTTGGAGGCCGGGGAGTTCCGCGACGTCTCGATCGAGGTGTCGGTGCTCACCCCGGCCGAGCCGTTCCCGGTGCGCGACGAGGCGGACGCCGTC
>JAJYQH010000344.1 GCA_021794705.1 Actinomycetes bacterium
CAGGGCGTGCGACCGGCTCACGCCGGGCGGCCTGCTCGCCGTCTGGTCGGAGCGGGAGTCGGACGACCTGGCCGCCCGGATGTGGGAACTGGGTGCGGCGAGCGGCGTCCGGACGGTGGCCGTCGAGCGCGACGGCCACCGCATCGACTACGCGATCCACTGGTTGCGCCGCTGACCGCTGCCGCGCGGCACCTCAGAGATCGTCCCCCAACAGCTCGGTGACCAGGGCCGCGATCGGCGAGCGCTCGGACCGGGTGAGCGTCACGTGGGCGAACAGCGGGCTGCCCTTGAGCTTCTCCACGACCGCCGCGATGCCGTCGTGGCGTCCGACCCGGAGGTTGTCGCGCTGGGCGACGTCGTGGGTGAGCACGATCCGGGAGTTCTGCCCCATCCGGCTGAGCACGGTGAGCAGCACGTTGCGTTCGAGGGACTGGGCTTCGTCGACGATGACGAACGCATCGTGCAGCGAGCGCCCGCGGATGTGGGTGAGCGGCAGCACCTCGAGCATGCCCCGCTCGACGATCTCGTCCATGACGTACTTGTTGGTGAGCGAGCCCAGGGTGTCGAAGACCGCCTGACCCCAGGGCGACATCTTCTCGTTCTCGGTACCGGGCAGGTAGCCGAGTTCCTGGCCGCCGACGGCGAACAGCGGCCGGAACACGATGACCTTCTGGTAGAGCCGGCGTTCGAGCACCGCCTCGAGGCCCGCGCACAGGGCGAGGGCGGACTTGCCGGTGCCGGCCCGGCCGCCCAGCGAGACGATGCCCACCTCCTGGTCGAGGAGCAGGTCGAGGGCCACCCGCTGCTCCGCGGACCGGCCGTGGATGCCGAAGGCGTCCGCGTCGCTGCGCACCAGCCGGCAGCGTCCGTCGGGCAGCTTGCGGCACAGGGCGGTGCCGGAGGGACCGCGCAGCACGACGCCCGAGTTGACGGGCAGGTCGTCGGCCTCGGGAACGACGAGGGCGCCCTCGTCGTAGACGAGCTCGATGGTCCGCTGGCCGACGTCGAGGCCGACCATCCCGGTCCAGCCGCTGTCCACCGCGAGCTCCGCGCGGTACTCCTCCGCCGCCAGCCCGCAGGCGGACGCCTTCACCCGCATCGGCAGGTCCTTGCTGACGAGCACGACGTCGCGCCCCTCGGACGCGAGGTTGATGGCGACCGCGAGGATCCGCGAGTCGTTGTCGCCGAGCCGGAAGCCGGCGGGCAGCCGGGAGGGGTCGGAGTGGTTGAGTTCGACATGCAGCACCCCGCCCGCGTCGTTGACCGGCACCGGCTCGTCGAGGCGTCCGAACCGGATGCGCAGGTCGTCGAGCAGCCGCAGGGCCGACCGGGCGTAGTAGCCGAGTTCAGGGTGGTGCCGCTTGCCCTCGAGTTCGGTGATGACCACGATCGGCAGCACGATGTCGTGCTCCGCGAAGCGGACGATCGCCCGCGGGTCGCTGAGCAGCACCGACGTGTCGATGACATAGGTGCGGACCCCGGTCGTCGGGGCCCCGGAACGGTCGGGACGGTCGATATCGCTGGTCGCCGGGTAGGTGGGGACGCCGCCATGGTGCGAGTGGGTGTCGAGCACGAACACTCCTTCGGTCACGGGGCCGGCCGGAGTGTCCACCCGACCCCAGGGGGGTCGGTCAGGTTGGCGGGGAAGGTGTGGACGGGATCCGACGGCGTGCCTCGCCTCGTCGGCTGCGCCGCATCACGTCGACCGTCATCGGTCACCGTCCATGCGGTCACGCTAGCCCGGACGCACGGCGCGTCCCGCGAACACGCCGGGACGACGCGCCGCTGGATCGGGGGGGAACACTGGAGCCGTGACGCTGCGCCAGATCTACGACGACCACCTCTTCCCCCGCCTCGTCGACCTCACCCTGGCCGACCGGGTCGTCGGTTCCTGGCGGCGCACGGCGTGCGCCGGCCTGAGCGGTGACGTCGTCGAGTTCGGCTTCGGGTCGGGGAGGAACCTGCCGCACTACCCCGACGCGGTGCGGAGCGTCGCCGCGGTGGAACCCTCCGACACGGCATGGGACCAGGCGGGACGCCGGATCGACGAGTTCGAGGGCCGGGGCGGACGCGTCCGCCGGGTGAGCCTGGACGCCGCCCGGCTCGACCTCCCCGACGAGAGCGCCGACGCCATCGTCTCCACGTGGACGCTGTGCTCGATCCCCGATCTGCGCTCCGCGCTCGGCGAGGCGCGCCGGGTGCTGCGCCCCGGCGGCCGGTTCCGCTACGTCGAGCACTCGCTGGCACCCGACGCGTCGGTCGCCCAGTGGCAGCGCCGGCTGCAGCCGGCCTGGGGCCGGCTCGCCGGTGGCTGCCACCTCGACCGGGACATCCCGGCGCTGCTCATCGACGCCGGGTTCCGGCTCAGCGCGACCGAGGAGCGCTACATCAGCGGCGTCCCCGGGTCGCAGGTGGTCGGGTGGTTCGTCACCGGCACCGCCACACCCCGGGGCGAGCGGTTCTCAGGAGCCGGCCAGGGGGAGCACGACGCTGAAGGTGGCGCCGCGGCCGCGGCCCGGTGAGGACGCCGTGAGCGTGCCGCCGTGCGCCTCGACGATCCGCCGGGAGATCGTCAGCCCGATCCCCGACCCGGTGTCGGCCCCGACGCTGCGGCGTCCGGGCACCCGGTAGAAGCGCTCGAAAATCCGGTCGAGCTGGTCGGCGTCCAGGCCCTCGCCGGTGTCGGCGACGGTGATCCGGGCGCGCCCGGGCTCGGTGCTCAGAGTCAGCGAGACGCTGCCGCCCGAGGGGGTGGCGCGGAGCGCGTTCCCTACGAGGTTGGTGACCACCTGGGCGAGCCGGTCGGCGTCCGCGTGCACCGGGACCGGCCGCTCGGGCATGGTCAGGGTGAAGGCCACGCCCGCGTCGGCGGCCTGGGGACGCAGCCGGTCGGCGCTGGCACTCAGCACCTCGCGGCAGTCGACCCGGCTCGGCTCGAGGGCGAGCCGGTTCTCCTCGGCACGGGACAGCGTCGACAGGTCGTCGGAGAGCCGGCGCAGCCGCCGCACCTCGTCGCTCACCTGCCCCAGTTCGGCCTCCCCGGCGGGCAGGACGCCGTCGATCATGCCCTCGACGTAGCCGTCGATGACGGTCAGCGGGGTGCGCATCTCGTGGGCGACCTCGCCGAGCAGCCGCACCCGGCGGGCCTCGGTGTCGGCGAGGGAGGCGCCGAGGCTGCGGACGTCGTCAGCGAGGTCGGCGAGCTCGGTGAGCGACTCCCGCGGGACCTCGGCGGCGTAGTCGCCCTGGGCGATCCTCCGGGTGGCGCTGCGCAGCGCCGTCACGGAGCGCGACACCAGCCAGGCGGCCACCACCCCGAACGCCACCGCCGCCGTGAAGCCGGCCAGCGTGCCGACGACGAGGGAGTTGGTGACCGCGGTGCTCACCTGCGAGCGCAGTCCCGGACCGCCCAGGCCGCCGCCGCGCTGCATGGGGCCGCCCTGGCCGCCCTGCATGAGCGACTGATCGAACAACGCCGGGGCGAGCCAGCGGACGACGAGGAAGGTGGTGACACCGACGATGAGCGCGACGATGACGTGCGAGGCGACGAGCCGGGTCGACAGCCGGCGCATCAGGACACCGGCCGGGCGACGAACTTGTAGCCCACGCCCCGCACGGTGGCGATGATGCGCGGCTCGTGCGCGTCGTCGCCGAGGGCGGCGCGCATGGTGCGGACGTGCACGTCGACGACCCGCTCGTCGCCGTAGAAGTCGTAGCCCCAGACCTTCTCCAGCAGCTGGGCCCGGGAGTAGACCCGGCCAGGTGCGCTGGCGAGGGCCCAGAGCAGGTCGAAGTCGAGGGCCGAGAGTTCGACCGGGCGGCCGAGGACGCTCACCTCGCGGCGTCCCCGATCGACGGTGAGCGCGTCGTACCGCAGCACCTCGTCGTCGGGCTCCGATCGGCCCGGCTCGGCGGGCGGACGCCGGCGCAGCACCGCCTGCACCCGGGCGACCAACTCGCGCGGGCTGAACGGCTTGGTGACGTAGTCGTCGGCGCCGACGCCGAGACCGACGAGCTTGTCGACCTCGTCGGTGCGGGCGGTGACGAGGATGACCGGCACGTCGCTCGTCGCGCGCAGGGAGCGCAGCACCTCGATGCCGCTCATGTCGGGCAGGCCGACGTCGAGGAGCACGATCTCGATGTCGGGGTGGCGGGCGAGCACGTCGAGGGCCTGCCGCCCAGTCGCCGCCTCGACGACGTCGAAGCCGTCGGCGGCCAGATAGGCGCGCTGCACCGTGCGGATCTGCGGCTCGTCGTCGACGATGAGGGAGCGGCGCACGGGAACCTCCTCGGGGCCGCGGTGCGTGAGCGTGGCACCAGCGTAGAGCCGGAGCCTGCGCCCGGGACGGCCGGCCCCCGGCAGGCCCCGACGTCCTCTCAGCGGGCGCCGGTAGGGTGTGCCCGTGCAGGCTGAGGGACCCGCCCCGCGCCGCGGGCTGGTGCTCGTCATCGAGGACGACGCGGCGATCCGCGACGTGCTGCGCCGCAACCTCCAGGCGGCCGGCTACGGCGTCCAGACCTGGGCCGAGGGAACCGGCGCGGTCGAGGCCATCGGCCGGCTGCGGCCGGTCGCGGTGATCCTCGACATCGGGCTGCCCGGGATCGACGGCATCGAGGTGTGCCGCCGGCTGCGGGCCGGGGGCGACTGGACGCCGGTGCTCTTCGTCACCGCCCGCGACGACGAGGTCGACCGGATCGTGGGGCTGGAACTGGGCGCCGACGACTACGTCACCAAGCCGTTCTCGCCGCGGGAGCTCGTCGCCCGGCTCGGGGGCATCCTCCGGCGCACGGGCGCGGCACCTGCCGTGCCGGCGTCCCGGCTCAGTCTGGGGCGGGTCGAGATCGACCCGGCGGAGCGGAGGACGTTCGCCGACC
>JAJYQH010000185.1 GCA_021794705.1 Actinomycetes bacterium
CGCACCTGGAAGTTCGAGTCGAGGTAGCCGTCGTCCTCCTGCACCGCCTCGAGCAGGTCGACGGTCGCGCTCACCATCCGGTCGAGCCGCGCGCGCAGGTCGGCGTCCAGTTCGGGGTCGGCGAAGACCCAGGCGATCGCCTCGAGCCACTTGTAGAGGTCGCTGTCGAGGAACGGCAGGTCGTTGGTGTAGTCGCCCTGGGCACGCCCTGCGGCGAGCTCGAGGTTGTGGAAGTTGCCGGCCTCGTGCAGCCGGTCCCAGGCGTCCGGGACGCTGACGGTGCGGTTGATCCGGCGCCGCTCGTGCCATAGGCCGCCGGTGATGGTGCCGGTGGCCGGGCGAAGCACGGTGTGGCTGGAGTCGGTGAGGCGCACCGGCCCCGGCTGGGCGGACGCCGCAGCGTCGGTGGTGCTCGCCTCGGTCGTGCTCGTATCGGTGGTCATCGGGTGGGTCCTTTCACTTGAGGGCGCCGCTGAGCATGCCGCTCACGTAGTAGCGCTGGAGGAGGAGGTAGACGACGATGCAGGGGATGATCGTGAGGGCGACGCCGGCCTGGAGCGAACCCCAGTCGATCTGCCCGAAGGATCCGCTGGCGACCATGGTGAGGGTCACCGGAAGGGTGAACTTCTCCTGCGAGGTCACGAGGATGAGGGCCGCGAAGAACTCGTTCCACGTGCTGAAGAAGGCCATGAGGCCGGCCGTGATGAGGCCCGGCTTCACGATCGGCAGCATGATCTGGACGATCGCCCGGATGGTGCCGCAGCCGTCCACCCTCGCCGCCTCCTCGAGCGTCGTCGGCACCGAGGCGAACGCGTTGCGCATGATGAACAACGCGAACGGCAGGTTGAAGGTGATGTACACGAGGGTGAGGCCGACGAGAGAGTTGTTGAGTCCCATCGTCTTCAACAGCATGTAGAGCGGCGTGAGGATCGCCTGGAACGGGATCATGAACGAGGCGAGGGCGATGAAGAACACCGCGCCCGCGCCCGGGAACTTGGTCCTCGCGATGCCGTAGCCCGCCATGCTTGCGAACAGCACCACGAGCAGGGTGGCAGACAGGCTCACCATCACGCTGTTGAGCAGGTTGTGGAAGATGTTGAGGCCCTGGACGCTGGTGAGCCGGCGGAAGCTGGCGAGGGTCGGGTGGGCCGGTAGCAGTGTCGGGGGGATGTGTCCCTGGTCGCCCTTGCTCTTGAACGCCATCGACAGCATGACGACCAGCGGTGACAGGAACAGCACGGTGAGGGCCAGGTTGAGCACCCACCAGGCCCCACGGGGGAGGCTTCGTCGGATGTCGGAGATCATGGTCGGTCCTCAGGTGTGGTCGGTGTTGCGGAGCAGCAGCATCTGGATGGCACTGACGATGGCCAGGATGACCATGAGCAGCACCGACAACGCGGCCCCGTACCCGAGCTTGAACTGGATGAAGGAGTTGCGGTAGATCGCGTAGACCGCGGTGATCGTCGAGTTCGATGGTCCGCCGGAGGTCATGATGTAGAACTGGTCGAACGCGAGCAGCGACCCGGCCACTGAGAACACCAGCACGAGCGCGAGGGTCGGGCGCAGCAGCGGCACGGTGATGTACCACAGCCGCTGCCACCCCGACGCCCCGTCGACGCGGGCCGCCTCGCTCACCTCGTCAGGGATCGACTGCAGGCCTGAGAGCAGCAGCAGCATCTGCAGCCCTACGACCTTCCACGTCACCATCGCGTTGACGACCATGAGCGACGACCAGTGGCCGGCGAACAGGTTGCTCGTGGCGCTGATCAGGCCGATCCGGCGCATGAGGTCCCACAGGGGGCCGATCTGTGACTGGGTCATGAACAGCCACAGGAAGCTCGCTGAGGCGAGCCCGATGGCCACCGGCATGAAGTAGACCGACTGGAAGAAGCGGGCCGGCCTGTCCCCCCGCCGCACGAGCACCGCCAGCCCGAACCCGAACACGAGCAGGATCGGGGTGATGATCACGGTGTATTCCAGGGTGAACTTCAGCGCCTGAAGGAAGTTCGAGTCGCTGAGGGCTGTGGAGTAGTTCTCCAGGCCGATCCACTTGTGCTTGCCGAGCAGTGGCCACCGGTTGAACGACATCCAGAAGGTCATGCCCAGCGGCACCAGGAAGAAGGTCGCGATCATCACCACGGTCGGCAGGGCGAACAGCGCGCCGAGGATCTTGCGCTGGGTGCTCAGTCCCGTGCCCCGGGTGCTCCTGATCCCGCGGGCCAGGGGCTTCTGGTTCAGGCTGGCGGTGCTGGTGCTCATGACGCCTGGTCGATGAGCTTCTGGGCAGCCTGCTGGCCGGTCGACTGCGCCGCCTGGATGTTTCCGGTGAACACCGAGTCGTGGATCATCTTCACCCACGGTCCGTTGTTGTCGTTGAAGATCGCGTTCTCGACGACGCTGAACGGCACCTTGCCGACCTCGAGGCCCTTGGCGACCTCGGCGTAGGGCTGGCCCTGCTTCGCGTAGACCGACTCGAGCAGGTCCTTGCGGATCGGCGCGCTGCCGTTCTTGGCGAGCCAGGTCTGCGCCTGGGTGTCGGTGGCCCACTTGACGAAGTCGGCCGCCCCGGCGGGGTTCTTCGTGCCGTTGATCACGGTGATGACGTCACCGCCGGCGAACGAGGCGGTGCCTCCGTCCTTGCCGGGGAGCGGGGTCGCGGCGTAGTTCATCTTGGCCGCGTCGAAGCTCGGGATGGCGAAGGCGCCGAGGGCGGTCATGCCGACCTTGCCGGTGGTGAACAGGGGAATCTGCTGGTTGCCGCTGTCGGTCTCGGCGGCCGAAGGCATCGATCCGTCGGTCCACATGTCGCGGTAGAACTGCAGGGCGTCCGTGACCTGGCTGGAGTCGAGGGTGGCCTTCTTGCCGTCGTCGGACAGCACGGAGCCGCCACTCGCCCAGATGTAGGGGGTGAACTCGAACACGTTGCAGCCGCCGCAGGCGCCGGCGAAGGTGAAGCCGTAAGTGCCCTTGCCGAGGGCGGTGATCTTCTTCGCGTCGGAGCGGATCTCGGCCCACGTCGTCGGCGGCTTGTTCGGGTCGAGCCCGGCCTTCTTGAAGAGGTCCTTGTTGTAGAAGAGCACGGACGCGTCACCCGTGAACGGCAGCGCGTAGATCTTCCCCTGCCAGGTCGACTGGGCGACGTGGCCCGGAACGAACTGGTCCTTGTAGGAGAGCGAGTCGTAGGTGCTCGTGATGTCCTCGAGGACGCCGGTCGACGCGAAGTACGGCGCGAACACGAGGTCGAGCGAGGAGACGTCGGGGCCGTTGCCTGCGGCGGCGGCGGTGCCGAGCTTCTGGACGAAGTTGGCGCTGGGGATGATGGTGAGCTGGGCCTGCACCTGGTGACTGCTGTTGTACTGCTTCACCAGGTTGCCCATGAAGTCCTTCTCCGCGTCCCGGGCCCACACGGTGATCGTGCCGGTGGGGGTGCCGTTGCCGCTCGCGCTCTGGCTGCCGCCGCTGTTGGACGAGCAGCCCGCGGCCAGGAGGCCGAGGCCGAACGTCGTCGCCACGGCGACGACTCGGATGGTGCGTGGAATCATCGAGGAGTTCCTCTCTGGGGTGTTGACGACCGTGTCAGGGACCCTGGGGCCCGGAGGTGGGCCACGTGGGGAACGGAAACAGACGCAACCGGTTTCCGTCTGCGCCGCAGCCTAGTGTGACCGGTCACATGTGTGCAATAGTTCCCCCACGATTTATCGTTTCCGAAAACGGGCACGGGAAGGAGGGCCTTGGATGAGTGACTCCAGACGGGTCGCAACCGTCCGCGACGTCGCCAAACTGGCGGGCGTCTCGCCCGGCACCGTGTCGAAGGCGCTCAACGGGGTGGGGCAGCTGAGCGCGGAGACGCGCGCCAAAGTGCAGGAGGCCGCGGCCGCCCTCGACTTCCAGCCCAACCACACCGCCCGCAGCCTCGCCAGCGGCCGCACCTTCACCGTCGGGGTGATCACCTCCGACAGCTTCGGCCGATTCACCATCCCGGTGATGCTCGGCATCGAGGACAGCCTGGCCGCCGGACAGGTGAGCACGATGCTGTGCGATGGGCGCGGAGACCCCGTGCGCGAGCACCAACTGATGGAGCGGCTGATCGGCCGCCAGGTCGACGGCATCGTCGTCACCGGACGCCGGCGCGACCCCCGTCAGTCGCTGGGCCGGGTGCCCGTGCCGGTCGTCTACGTGCTGAGCGAGTCCCTCGATCCCGACGACCTGTCGATCACCTACGACGACGAACACGGCACCCAGGTGGCGGCCCATCATCTCCTGTCCACCGGACGCCGGCACCTCGCCTACGTCGGGGGGCCCGAGCGCCATCTCGCCAGCCGGCTGCGGCGGGTGGGGGTCGAGCGCGCCCTGGCGGCGGAGGGGCTTGAGCTCGATCCGAACCTTGCCATGTACGGCCAGTGGAGCGAGTCGTGGGGCCGGTCGGCGGCCACCATCGTGCTCCGCAGCGGGCGCTCGGTCGACGGCATCGTCTGCGCGAGCGATCAGATCGCCCGCGGCGTCCTCGACGGCCTCCGGGAGCACAACGTCCACGTGCCCGACGACATCGCAGTCGTGGGGTTCGACAACTGGGACGTCATGGTGCAGGGAGCGCGTCCGTTGCTCACCACCGTCGATCCCCACCTCGAGTCGCTGGGCCGCGAGGCCGCCACCCGGCTGCTCGCCGCGATCCAGGGCGACCAGCCGATCGAGGGCGGCATGGTCACCCGTCCCTGCGAGCTCGTCATCCGAGATTCGGCCTGAGCGCCCGGACGCCGCGGCGTCCGCCGTTAAGGTCGGTGCATGCTGGCGCTGCTGTCACCCGCGAAGACGCTCGACCTCGAGTCGGCCCTGCCCACCCGCAAGCACACCGAGCCGCGGATGCTCGACG
>JAJYQH010000250.1 GCA_021794705.1 Actinomycetes bacterium
GCGTGCGCTGATGCGGAGCATGCTCGGCCACATGGACCCCGAGGTGTTCGAGCTCAACCGCGAGATTCAGGCCGACCTGCGGGTGATGTACGGCACCGAGCCCGAGGCGTTCACCGCCCTCCTCGGTGGCAGCGGATCGCTCGGCATGGAGGCCGGCTTCGCCAACCTCGTCGAGCAGGGCGACACCGTGCTCGTGTGCGCGAACGGCAGTTTCGGACGCCGGATGGCCGAGATGGCCGCGCGGTACGGGGCCGACGTCCGGCTGGTCACGGCACCGCTGGGCGAGGCGATCCATCCGGACGCGGTCGCCACCCAGCTCGACGGCGTCCGGATGGTCGCCCTCGTGCACGGCGAGACCTCCACCGGCGTCCTCAACCCGGTCGAGGAGATCGCCGAGGTCGTCCGCGACAGCGGTGCCCTGTTCAGCGTCGACACCGTCGCCACCGCGGGCATGCGCCCGTTCGGGATGGCCGCCCTGGCGGTCGACTACGCCTACACGGGCTCGCAGAAGTGCCTGTCGGCGCCGCCCGGGCTGGCGCCCATCGCCGTCTCCGAGCGCGCGTTCTCGCGCTTCTACGCCCGCCGGACGCCGTGCCCGCTGTGGTACTGCGACCTCGAAGGGCTCTACGCCTACTGGGTCGACCACTCCTACCACCACACCGTGCCCGTGAACCTGCACTACGCGTTCCACGCGGCGCTGCACGCCGCCATGGACGAGGGCCTCGAGGCGCGCCACCAGCGCTCCCTCACCATGGAGAAGGTGCTCGTCGACACCCTCGGCCCGCTCGGGTTCACCCACTATGTCCCCCGCCCCGAGGACCGGCTCCCCACCGTCCTCGCACTGCGGCTGCCCGACGAGATCGACGACGCCGCCGTGCGCGCGGAGTTGCGCCGCCGCGACATCAGCGTGGCGGGCGGACTCGGCCCCACCGCCGGGGTGATCTGGCGGCTCGGCCTCATGGGCGAGACGGCCCGGCCGCAGCCCTACCGGCGGCTGATGACCGAGCTCGGCGACATCATCGACCACCCCGACCTCGTGCACCGGTTCGACGACGCGGTGGCCGCCCACCTCGGCGACACGGAGTCGCTCGCGGGCTGACCGCCACCTCCCGCCTCTCAGAGCGACACAGTGAGTTCCAGCTCCACCGGCGCGTCCAGCGGCAGCACCCGGACGCCGACAGCGCTGCGGACGTGCCGCCCGGCGTCCCCGAAGAGGTCGAGGAACAGGGTGGAGGCACCGTTCGCGACCGCCGGCTGCCCGGTGAAGGCCGGGTCGCTCGCCACGTAGACGACGACCTTGTCGATGCTCCGGATGGCGTCCACGCCTCCGGCGACCGCGGCCGCGGCGGCCAGGGCGTTGAGCGCACAGATGCGGGCCGCGTCGGCGGCGTCCTCGGGGCTCACCTCGGCGCCCACCTTGCCCGTCGCCCGGAGCGCACCGTCGACCATCGGCAGCTGGCCCGAGGTGAGCACCTGGTCACCGACCCGCGCGGCAGGCACGTACGCGGCGAGCGGCGCGACGACCTCCGGGAGCACGAGACCGAGGTCCTCCAACCGTCGGCTCACGCTCCCGGCCGGCCCTCCGGTCACTTCTCCCCACCCGCCGCGAGCGGGCGCTTGAAGTACCCGACCATGGTGTTGGGGTTGGGACCGGGCGCGACAGTCACGAGCTCCCAGCCCTCGGCGCCGTAGTTGTTGAGGATCTGCTGGGCCACGTGGCTCAGGATCGGTGCGGTGAAGTACTCCCACTTGGTCATGGGGTCACCCTATTCGGATCACCGGCATCGGCCGAAGCCCCGAGACCCGGCCGCCTCAGCGGCCGGTGGCCACCGGGTGCTGGCGCGACTCGACCGCCCGTGCTGCGCGCTCGGGACGCCCCGCGTGGTGGGTGGTGGGGACCCCTCCGCCCAGGTGCGGGTGGCCGGCGGGCAGCCCGCGCATCACTTCGGACACGCCGCTCGGCAGGCCCTCGTGCACAGGGGAGTTCGCGTCGGTGGCCGCGGTGAGCACCGCAAGCCAGGAGGTGACGTCGGGGCGCTGCCGCAGCAGCTGGCGGCGTTCACGTTCGGTCAGGCCGCCCCACACGCCCCACTCGATCCGATTGTCGAGCGCCTCGGCGAGGCACACGGCGCGCACGGGGCACCCCATGCACACGATCCGCGCCCGCTTCTGGTCCTTGCCCTCAGGGAACAACGCGTCGGCCATACCCCGGCACCGCGCGTCGAGCGTCCAATCATCGGTCTGAACGACGTTCATCGCCCGCCTCCGGTCACATTCTACGGGTGACACCCGCCGCACGATCTGCGGGTGCACCACTGATCACCATCTGTGCCCCTACAGCTCTCACTGGGTGCCGGGTCTCACCTCAGCCCGCTCTGATTAGGGGTTTTCCAGGAATGTACAGCACCCCCACACCCCGCGCAATGGGTCCGCGAACTCACTCCGGCGACCCCCACCCTCCAGCGGAACAGTCTGTGACCGGTCATTCCCCCCTGACCAGCGGATACCCGTGCCGCCGCGGTCAGGACGCGGTCGACGCCCGCGCCGCGCTGCGGGCCTTCCCGGGGGCGTCACGTACCCTAGAGCCCATGAGTTCACCCAGGAGCGGCGGCAAGCTCTACGCGCTGTCTGTGTTCGGAATCGTCAGCGTGGCGTGCGGCCTCCTCGTCGCCGGGCTCTTCCTCCCCGGCGCGATCATGCTGAGCTCCGCGGCGAAGGCCGGGGCGGACGCCTTCACGACGATGCCGACCGAGCTCACCATCACCCCGCAGATGGAGCGCTCCCGCATCCTCATGTCCGACGGGTCGGTGCTCGCCGAGTTCTACGACCAGAACCGCGTCTACACCTCGCTCAACAACATCGCCCCGATCATGCGCACCGCGCAGGTGGCGATCGAGGACCACGAGTTCTACCAGCACGGAGCCGTCTACCTCCAGGGCATCCTGCGCGCCGCGATCCGGAACACCGCCGGCGGCGCCACCCAGGGCGCGTCCACACTGACCCAGCAGTACGTCAAGCAGGTGCTCATCGAGAAGGCCGTGGCCGACGGCGACCAGCAGGGCGTCCAGGCCGCCCAGGCCGAGACCCTGAGCCGCAAGATCACCGAACTCCGCTACGCCATCGGGGTGGAGCAGAAGCTCACCAAGAACCAGATCCTCGAGCGCTACCTCAACATCGCCTACTACGGCGACGGCGCGTACGGGGTCGAGGCGGCGGCCAAGCACTACTTCAACACCACGGCCAGCAAGCTCACGCTGCCGGAGGCGGCCATGCTCGCCGGCATCGTCCAGAATCCCGACGCCTACGATCCGGTCACGCACCCCGGGGCCGCGATGGAGCGCCGCAACATCGTGCTCAACCGGATGGCCCAGCTGGGACTGATCTCGGAGAAGGACAACACCGCGGCCAAGGCGACCAAGTTCAACCAGAAGTTGGTGCAGCAGGTGCGCAGCGGTTGCTTCAGCTCGCCCTTCCCGTTCCTGTGCCAGTACGCCTACACGACGATCATCCAGACGATGACCTCGCTCGGGAAGACCCAGGCCGACCGGATCAACGCGCTCAACCGCGACGGGTTGACCATCCGCACGGCCATCGACCCGAACGTGCAACGGCAGGCGCAGCAGTCGATCAGCGGGTTCATCGCCCCGACCGACCCGGTCATCGGAGTCGGGGTCACCGTGCAGCCCAGCACGGGCCTCATCACGTCGATGGTGCAGAACCGACCGAGCATGGGCTCAGGCACCGGCCAGACCTGGATCAACTACGCGGTCGACCAGAGCAAGGGCGGGACGTCCGGGTTCCAGTTCGGGTCGACGTTCAAGGCGTTCACCGTCGCGGCCGCGCTGGACAAGGGCCTGGGCGTCAACACCCAGTACTACTCGCCGTCTCCGATGGACTTCAGCGGCGTCCCGTTCCAGGGGTGTCACGGCCCGGTGGTCGACCCCAGTTGGAAGCCCAAGAACTCGACGGGCGTCGGCACGTTCAACATGATCAACGCGATCAAGCTGTCGATCAACACCTACTTCATCCAGCTGGAACTGCACGCCGGCCTCTGCAACACCATCAAGATGGCGGAGGCGGCCGGCGTCAAGTCCGCGACCGGCCTCAACCTCGAGGCCCCCTCGCAGCAGTTCGCGTCGTTCACGCTGGGCGCGCTGGAGACCTCGCCCCTCAGCATGGCGAGCGCCTACGCCACCTTCGCCAACCGGGGCGTGCACTGCGACCCGATCATCGTCGTCTCCGCGGTGACCAAGAGCAACAAGTCGCTCGCGGTTCCCGCCGCCAACTGCAAGCGGGTGATGAGCGCCGACGTCGCTGACGGAGTGAACTACCTGCTGCAGCAGGTCATGCAGCCCGGGGGCACCGGCTACATCACCCGGATCGCGGGCTTCAACAACCAGGCGGGCAAGACCGGAACCACCGACTCCGCCCAGTCGGTCGCCTTCATGGGCTACACGCCGGAGGTCGCCGGGGCGGCCCTCATCGCGGCCGACACCAACTCCTCGTACTTCAGGCACCGGGCCAGCAAGGACATCACCGGGGTGATCACCCACGGCAGCGACTGCGGCAGCAGCGGATGCTATCTGCAGGGACACGGTGGCTCGGACGCCGGCAAGGTGTGGCGCGGTGTCATGGCGGCCGCCCTGCAGGGCAAGCCCGACACCCCCTTCCACTCCCCCAGCAAGGCGATCCTCGACGGCAAGAAGGCCACGGTGCCCGACGTCTCCGGGCTGAGCCTGGCGGCCGCGAAGTCGAAGCTCCAGGACGCCGGCTTCGGGACGACGACGACCAGCGTCTACTCCAGCACCTACCCGGCCGGGGCCTTCATCGGCACCTACCCGGCGGCCGGCACCCAGG
>JAJYQH010000261.1 GCA_021794705.1 Actinomycetes bacterium
AGACGTGCGGCCTGACCGCCGCCAACAACAACGGCCCGGGCCAGATCGTGGCTGCCGGAACCGTCGAGCAGCTCGAGCGGCTGGCCGCCAACCCGCCGGCCCGGGCCCGGCTCATCCCGCTGAGCGTGGCCGGCGCGTTCCACACCGAGCACATGCGCCCCGCCGTTGAGCACCTGCGCGTGCTGGCGATGTCGGTGCCCACCTCGGCCGTCGCCACGACGCTGCTGAGCAACCGCGACGGGGCGGTGGTGAGCGACGGCGGCGAGTACCTCGAGCGGATCGTCAACCAGGTCGCCAACCCCGTGCGGTGGGACCTGTGCATGAGCGCCCTGCTCGACCACGGCGTCACCGGCATGCTCGAACTCGCACCGGCGGGCACCCTCACCGGCATCGCGCGGCGCCAGATGAAGGGCGTCGAGACCTTCAACCTCAACACCCCCGACCAGCTCGAGGCGGCCCGCGAGTTCGTCGCCCGGCACACCACCCCCGTCCCCGCCCAGTGAGGAACCCGTGACCACGCTGAACACCCGCCCCGGACACCGTTACGCGCGCCTCATGTCGGTGGGCGGCTACCGCGGCAGCCGGGTCGTCGACAACGCCGAGATGTGCACGATGATCGACTCGAGCGACGAGTGGATCCGCCAGCGCACGGGGATCGTCGAGCGCCGCTGGGCCACCGAGGACGAGACGCCGCTCAGCATGTCGGTGGCGGCCGGCCGCAAGGCGATCGAGCGGGCCGGGCTGACGCCCGACCAGATCGGGGCGGTCATCGTGTCGACCGTGAGCCACTTCAAGCAGACCCCGTCGCTCGCGTGCGAGGTCGCCGCCGAGCTCGGCTGCCCCGAGCCCGCGGCCTTCGACATCTCGGCTGCCTGCGCCGGCTTCTCCTACGGCGTGGGCATCGCCGAGGGCCTCATCCGCTCGGGGTCGTCCGACTATGTGTTGGTCATCGGAGTCGAGGTGCTGAGCCGCCTCACCGACTTCAACGACCGCGGCACCGCGTTCCTCTTCTCCGACGGCGCGGGGGCGACGGTGGTGGGCCCCAGCGAGGTGCCCGCCATCGGCCCGACCGTCTGGGGCTCCGACCCGAAGGCCACCAAGGTCATCGAGGTGGAGGACTGGAAGCAGAAGACGGCCGCGGGCGAGACGCCCTACATCCACATGGACGGGCGCACCGTCTTCCTCTGGGCGACGACGTTCATCGCCGACAAGACGAAGGAGGCGCTGGCCCTGGCCGGTCTCGAGCCGCACGAGCTCGACGTCTTCATCCCGCACCAGGCGAACAACCGCATCACCGATTCGATGCTGCGGCACCTCAAGTTGCCCGAGTCCGTCGTGGTCTCGCGCGACATCGTCCACATGGGCAACTCCTCGGCGGCGTCCGTGCCGCTCGCGATGGAGGCCCTCCTCGAGTCGGGCGAGGCCACCTCCGGCCAGAACGCCCTGATCATCGGGTTCGGCGCCGGGCTGGTCTTCGCGGGCCAGGTCGTCACTCTGCCCTGATCACCCCAGGGCCTCGCCCGAGGCACCTGTGAGCCGTCCCAACCCCAGGGCCACCCCCGGTGGCCCGACGAAGGAGCAACCATGGCCAGCACCGAAGAGATCCGTTCCGAGGTCGCGCAGATCGTCAACGAGATCGTGGGCGTCGCGCCCGAGGACGTCCAGCTCGACAAGAGCTTCGCCGACGACCTCGACGTCGACTCGCTCTCGATGGTCGAGATCGTCGTCGCCTGCGAGGAGAAGTTCGGGATCACCATCCCGCAGGAGGAGCAGGGCAACCTCAAGACCGTCGGCGACGCCGTCGCCTACATCGAGCGCGCCCAGGCCTGACGTCCGGTGCCGGCGCAGCCGGCCCACCCTCGTGCGGACGCCGCCAGGCGTCCGCACGACCCACACCCCACCCCGCTCGATTACGCCTCGTTCGGAGGACGGCCATGACTGACATCGTGATCACCGGATTCGGTGCCTTCACCCCCCTCGGTGCCGACGCGCCCACGACCTGGGAAGGGCTGATCAGCGGACGCAACGGCGTCTCCACCCTCACCCAGGACTGGGCCGCGGAGCTGCCGGTGCGCTTCGCCGCGCAGACGGCCGAGGAGCCCACCGAGCACCTCGACCGGGTCGCCGCCCGCCGGCTCGACCGGTCCGCCCAGCTCTCGCTCATCGCCGGCCTCGAGGCGTGGCAGGACGCGGGCTTCGGCTTCGACGACGACAACCCCGTCGACCCCGAACGACTGGGCGTCACCTGCGCCTCGGGCATCGGCGGCCTCCAGTCGCTGCTCGGCCAGTGGGACGTGCAGAAGGAGAAGGGGCCGCGTCGCGTCAGCCCGCTCACCGTGCCGATGCTCATGGCCAACGCCCCCGCCGCGAACCTCGCCCTGAAGATCGGCGCGCGGGCCGGCGTCCACACGCCCGTGTCGGCGTGCGCCTCCTCGAACGAGGCGATCTCGCTCGCCGTCGACATGATCCGGCTCGGCCGGGCCGACGTGGTGGTCGCCGGTGGCACCGAGGCCGTCATCCACCCGCTGCCGCTCAACGCGTTCGCACAGATGAACGCCCTGTCGCGCCGCAACGACGACCCCGAGCACGCGTCCCGCCCCTGGGACGTCGACCGCGACGGCTTCGTCCTCGGCGAGGGGGCGTGCCTCATGGTGCTCGAGACGCTCGAGCACGCCACGGCCCGCGGCGCTCGCATCTACGGAACCCTCGCAGGTGCCGGGATCAGCGCGGACTCGTACGACATCGTCCAGCCCGACCCCAGCGGACACGGCCAGTCGAGCGCCATGGTGCGCGCCCTGCAGAACTCCGGGGTGTCGGCCGCCGACATCAAGCACGTCAATGCCCACGGCACCTCGACCCCCGCCGGTGACGTCACCGAGGCGCACTCGATCCGCCGGGCGCTCGGGGACGCGGCCGACGAGGTGATCGTCACCAGCACCAAGTCGATGACCGGGCACCTGCTCGGCGGTGCCGGCGCGCTGGAGACGTTCGCCACCGCGATGGCCCTCAACGCCCGCCGGGTGCCCCCCACCATCAACATCGAGCACATCGAGCCCGACCTGCCGATCGACGTGGCGACCACGCCCCGCGATCTTCCCGGCGGCGACCTCGCCGGGATCAACAACTCGTTCGGGTTCGGCGGCCACAACGTGGCGGTCGTGGTGACCAACCAGCACCAGTCCCGGGGGCTCAGGGACTGAGCGCCCGTCTCCTGGGCGTCCCCGCCGGGTCAGCTCGGGGGTGGGGCGTCCCGCTCGCGCGGCGCGTCCCACAGCCGCCAGTACCAGGCGAGCTTGGCGGCGTCCATGGGCACGTCGCGGCCGACGCCGTACCCCTCGAGCAGGAGTGGTTGCAGGCCGTCCCCGAAGTTCCACCCGACGCTCATGGACGCCGGGGCGAGGTCGGCCCAGCGGTCGCCCACGCCGGAGCGGGCCAGGTCGACGTATCCGGCGACGCTGAGGTCGTCGTACAGGTGGAAGTTCGGGTTGCACGCGTCCCCGTGGCACACGACGGGGTCGAGGTCCGGGGGCGGGCCCAGTTCGGCGGCGGACGCCGGCACGACGTCCGCGAGACGATCGGCGGCGCCCCACGTGAACGGGCACCCGGGCAGCGGCACGGTGTCGTGGAAGTGACGCAGGGCCGAACCGAGAGCCCGCACGGTGTCCTCCACGCGGTCCGCGAACCGGGACGCGGGGCCGCCGCTCCCGTCGACCGTCATCCACCCCGGCAGCGGTGACGTCTCGAACCAGGCCCACTCCCCCTCCTCGCCCACCGACAGCGGGCGCGGCACCGGGACGTGGGCGGCCAGCCACTCGTAGCGTGCGGCGTCCCGGAGCGGGTCGAACTCGGGGTGTCGCGGTCCGACCTTGATGTACGTGGTGTCCGCCCCCGTCCCTACCCGCCAGGTGCTGCCGCCGATCTGGTTGCGCCACACGCCCTCCACGGGACGCCCGCCGGCGAGGGACAGCAGGAGGTCGGGTGGCACCTCGGGGAGCTGTGGGGTGATCGCGTTGCCCGGAAAGGGCACGCGGCCGTGGGCGCCCTCAGCCGACACGGTGCAGCCAGCGCACCGGGGCGTCGTCCCCGGCGTGCCGGAAGGTTTCGAGTTCGTCGTCCCAGGGGCGCCCGAGCAACCGGTCGAGTGCCACGCTCACGGGTTCCCGCCCGAGGGCCTCTCCCAGCAGCGCGTTCCGGATGCGGTCCTCGCTGATCATGATGTCGCCGTGCACCCCGGTGGCCGCGTAGAAGATGCCGAGGCTGGGCGTGTAGCTCCACCGGTGCCCCTCGCTCACCGCGCTGAAGTCCTCGGTCACCTCGAAGCGCAGTTGCTGCCAGCTGTTGAGGGCGCTGGCGATCCGCGCGCCGGTTCCGCTCGGCGCGCTCCACGAGTACTCGGTGCGCCGGGTCGTCGGGGACGCCGGTTGGCTGGTCCAGGCCAGCCGCACCGGCACCCCAAGGACGCCGGCGAGCGCCCACTCGACATGCGGGCACAGCGCCGGCGGCGCACTGTGGATGTAGACCATGCCCCGGGTGGGGTTGCTCACGGTCGTCATGGTGTCCTCCCTCGTCGGCGAGTGCCTTCCCCTGCATCGCGTGACGGATCGGACGTTGTGCGCACGATTCTGCCGTAGTCCCTCGTCATGGGCAATGCACTGGCCGAAGCCCCGTCGGCGGACCGGCCCTGGCCCCTCTCTCCCCGCCCGCGGGCGTACGAATCGTCTGGGGGCGTACGGAATGACGGCCCGGAGCGACGAACCGTACGCCCCGGGCGACGAACCGTACGCCCCGGAGGGATGGTGGCCGGCCAGGGGGCACGGCGTCCGGA
>JAJYQH010000370.1 GCA_021794705.1 Actinomycetes bacterium
GGCGGTCTGAGGGCGACAGGTGGGCGTTGTCGTACTTGGCGATCCGGGCGAGTTGCTGGATCGGCACCGAGAACGCCTCCGCAGGGGGCCCGGGCCGCACGTTGAGCAGCCAGTAGACCGGTCCGACGTACAGGGCGTAGCCGGCGAGCAGGACGCCGAGCAGCACGAGCAGGCGCTTCCACAGCGGGCGCAGCACGAGGATGAGCAGCGGGATCGCGAGGACGAGGGTGTGGATCCCGTTGTTGCGGGTGCCGATGACGAACAGGCCGGACAGGGCGAGGGTGACCCAGACCCAGCGCCGCCGGGCGGCGGGACCGAAGGCGAGTTCGCCGACGCAGGTGAGGAACACGAGCATCCCGGTCGAGAACGGGGGGTCCTTGACCACCTGCATGGCGAGCAGCCCGAACACGGGAAGCACCATGACCCACGCGAGCAGCGCCGTCCACACGCGCCGGTGGAGGCCCCACACGGCGAGCCGGGTGAACATGAACGCGAACGCCGCGGCGCCGGTGAGCAGCTGGCCGAGGGAGCCGATCGCCACGCCGCCGGCGTCCCCGAGACCCAGGGCGGTGCCCAGCCACTGCATGACGTCGATGAGGATCGAGTGCCCGACCGGCTCGTAGGTCTCCCAGGGGCTGGTGCCGCGCGCGTAGGAGTAGCTGCGGAAGGTGTCGAAGAAGACGATGCCCGGCCACCAGAAGATGACGTAGGGCAGTTCGGCGATCGCGATGAGGCCGGTGACCACGAGAAAGCCTCCGGTGCGGCGGCGGCGGTCGGACGAGCGGAGGGCCTCCACCAGCCGGGCCGGGCCCCACCGGCGTCCGGACGCCGGCGGCGGCTCGACCGCTTCCCCGGGCGTCCCGGGTCGCCGGTCGGTCACGGCGAGGAGGAGGGCGCTGCCGAGGCTCGCGGCCCACGCGATCGCCAGCCAGTGGATCACCGACCAGGCGAGGTCGGCGGTGAGCAGCGGGTGGACGAGCGAGTCGAAGTGGGTGAGCCCCTCGCCCATGAGTTCCGCGGTGGCGAACACGACGCCGACGGGGACGGCCCATCGCCAGAGCCGGCCGGGGGTGCGGCGGATCACCCAGCCGGCCGCCACCGCCAGGACCCCGAAGACGACGACCGTCAGGACGGAGGGCGCGCCGACCCGGAGCGCGGCGGCGCCGGGCACCGGGCCCGCGGAGACGGCGAACGTCACGGCGAGGGCGCCTGCGGCCGACACCGCCGTCCGAAGCGCTGGGTGGGCGGGGGCGGGCCGGGTCACCCGAGTCACACTACAGCGCCGGTCCGGGGGCGATCCGGGCCTCAGGGCGCTGTCCGGTTCTGGTTCGACGTCGACCCGGAACGGGGCAGCGTCCCGTTCTGGTTCGCTTGCGGGCCGTCGCGATGCCCGGCTCAGGCGCCGGTGACGTTGACGAAGAGGCTGTAGACGCTCTGGCTGGCGGTCATGAACAGCCGGTTGCGCAGCGGTCCGCCGAACTCGACGTTCGAGCACTGCTCGGGGAGCAGCAGCCGGCCGATGTCGGTGCCGTCGGGGGCGAACACGTGGACGCCCCGGTAGCCGTCGTCGCCCTGGGCGGCGGCCCACACGTTGCCGACGGCGTCGCAGGCGATCCCGTCGCTGCTTCCGCCCTCCATCACGCAGAACCGGCGGGGCTCGCCGAGCGTGCCGTCCTCGTGGGGGTACGCGTAGATGAGGCCGGGGCGGACGCCGGTGTCGACGAGATAGAAGGTGGCCCCGTCGGGCGAGAAGCACAGCCCGTTGGGCTGCACCGGGCCGGTGACCATCCGGGTCGGCTCCCCGCCGTCGGGGTCGATCCGGTACACCGCGGTGGCGATCTCCGGGTCGGCCCGGCGTCCCTCGTAGTCGCCGAGGATGCCGTAGGTGGGGTCGGTGAACCACAGGGAGCCGTCGGGGGCGACCGTGACGTCGTTGGGGGAGTTGAGCCGTCGGCCCTCGAACGCGTCGGCGAGCACCGTGATCGAGCCGTCGTGCTCGGTGCGGGTGACCCGTCGGGTGAGGTGCTCGCAGGTGACCAGCCTCCCCATGGTGTCGCGGGTGCCGCCGTTGGCGTTGTTCGAGGGCCTGCGCCACACCGACACGTCGCCCGACTGCTCGTCCCACTTCATCATCCGGTTGTTGGGGATGTCGCTCCAGACGAGGCAGCGCTGGTCGCCGAACCACACCGGC
Organism: Actinomycetes bacterium; assembly: GCA_021794705.1. GTDB lineage: Bacteria > Actinomycetota > Actinomycetes > Propionibacteriales > Propionibacteriaceae > JAJYQH01. Next base: position 2,192 of record JAJYQH010000370.1, read on the forward strand.
CCCTCGGTCCACCGGCAGCCGCCGGCGATCCGCTCGATGGTCGCGAAGGGCAGGATGAGGTCGGCGAACCGCGGATCGGTCTGAACGACTGCGGGGTCGGGATAGGCACCGGGCGCGTCGTGCCAGCGCGTCGATCGGTCGTACATGGAAGCGCCTCTCGCTGGGTGCGGTGCCCGCCGCGGGTGCACCGCGGGCCGCGCGGGTCGGCCCGGGGATTCGTTGCTCGGTCGGGCACTAATCTGGCACATGCTGCACCTCACCACGTCCCTGGCCACGGTGTGTGCCGGGTGGAAGGAGTGTGACCATGTCCACGACCGGTCCGCGGGCGATCGCGATCCTGCGCGGCGTCCGCCCCGACGAGGTCGTCGCGGTGGGGGAGGCGCTCTACCGGAGCGGCATCCGCGACGTCGAGGTGCCCCTGAACTCGCCCGACCCGTTCGAGTCGGTCGAGCGGCTCCGCACCGCGCTGGCGTCCGACTGCCGGGTGGGCGCCGGGACCGTGCTGACCCCGGCCGACGTGCGGCGAGCCCACGACGCCGGCGCCGAGATGATCGTCTCCCCGAACACCGACGCGCGGGTCATCGAGGCCACGGTGGCGCTCGGCATGGAGCCGCTTCCGGGCGCCGGCACACCGACGGAGGCCTTCGTCGCGGTCGCCGCCGGAGCACGCACGGTCAAGGTGTTCCCGGGCGAGGTCGTCGGTCCGGCCGGCCTGCGCGCCTGGCGCTCGGTGCTCCCGCGGGACGTCGGTCTCGTCGCCGTCGGCGGGGTGACGGTCGACAACCTTCCCGAGTGGCTGGCCGCCGGGGCTGCCGGGGTCGGGATCGGCTCGTCGCTCTACCGTCCCGGTCGGACGCCGGACGACGTGGGAACCATCGCCGCACGGATCGTCTCGGCGATCGACCGGGCCGTCAGGAGGACCGCATGAAGATCACCGCCGTCACCACCTACCTCGTCCCGCCCCGCTGGTGCTTCGTCAAGGTGGAGACCGACGAGGGCGTCGTCGGGTGGGGGGAGCCGGTCGTCGAGGGCCGGGCGGCGACCGTTGCCGCGGCCGTCGAGGAGCTGTCCGACTACCTCGTCGGGCGCGACCCCCGACGGATCGAGGACATCTGGCAGACGCTGTACCGCGGCGGGTTCTACCGGGGCGGCCCGATCCTCATGAGCGCGATCGCCGGCATCGACCAGGCGCTGTGGGACATCACCGGCCGCGAGCTCGGGCGCTCGGTGCACGAGCTGCTGGGCGGCCGGGTGCGCGACACCATCCGGGTCTACTCGTGGATCGGCGGCGACCGGCCCGCCGAGACGGCGCGGGCGGCGTCCGAGGCGGTCGCGCGCGGGTTCACCGCGGTGAAGATGAACGGCACCGAGGAACTCGCGTTCATCGACTCCCACGAGCGGGTGACCCGGGCGGTCGAGAACGTCGCCGCGGTGCGCGAGGCCGTCGGCCCGGGCATCGGGATCGGCGTCGACTTCCACGGCCGGGTGCACCGGCCGATGGTCAAGACCCTGCTCCGGGAGCTGGCGGACCTCAACCTCATGTTCGTCGAGGAGCCGGTGCTCAGCGAGAACCTCGTCCCCTCGCTGCCCGTGCTGCAGAACGCGCCGATGCCGATCGCGCTCGGGGAGCGGCTGTTCAGCCGCTGGGACTTCCGCGACGTCCTGTCCACGGGCATCGTCGACATCATCCAGCCCGACCCGTCGCACTCCGGCGGCATCACCGAGACCCGCAAGATCGCCGCGATGGCCGAGGCGCACGACGTCGCCCTCGCGCTGCACTGCCCGCTCGGGCCGATCGCCCTGGCCACCTGCCTGCAGATCGACGCCGTCTCCTACAACGCCGCGATCCAGGAGCAGAGCCTCGGCATCCACTACAACAAGACCAACGACCTGCTCGACTACCTCGTCGACCCGTCGGTGTTCGACTACCACGACGGCGTCGTCACCATCCCCGACGGCCCCGGTCTGGGCATCGAGATCAACGAGGAGTACGTGCGGGAGCAGTCGAGCATCGGCCACAGCTGGCGCAACCCGGTGTGGCGGCACGCCGACGGCTCGGTCGCCGAATGGTGAGTCCGGGGTCGTAGCCGGCCGGCGTCACCCAGCCGGTTCGCCGAGCACCTCCACCTGCCGCAGGCCGCACGCTGCGGACGCCGTGAGCCGCAGCGTCGTCGTCGGCCCGGCGAGCGGGGCGAGGTCGATCGCCAGCGTCTGGTCCGGCCAGCGCGGCGTCCGGATGGCGGTGAGGGGCTGCCGCTCCGGCCCCGGCCCGGACGCCGCGACCTGCCACTCGACCGTCGTGGTGTCGGAGCCGGTGAGGGTGAGCAGTCGCGGGGTCACCGGCACGGGCCAGGAGAGGATCACCTCGTCGCCGGGGGCGAGCCGCGTGACCCCCGACCCGCGGTCGTCGACGAGGTCGGGTGCCGCCTGCGCTGGGCGGTCCGGACGCCGCACCTCGAGCGCCGCCGCGGCGGACAGGTCGTCCCACAGGCGGACGCCGTCCGAGCTCCGGCTCACCGGGCGCGTGCCCGCTCCCCACCCGGTGGGATGCTCCGACAGGCTGAAGTCGAGCGTCACGTCGCCCGACAGCCGGCTCAGCGGGACGGTGACGGCGTCCCACGGCTCGCCGTCG
>JAJYQH010000164.1 GCA_021794705.1 Actinomycetes bacterium
CTCGGCTTCAACCGTGCGGACCGGATCGCGATCCAGTTCTGCGGCACCAAGAAGAGCCTGGCGACCGGCCTGCCGATGGCGAGCGTGCTGTTCGCCGGGTCGCCGGTGGGCCTCATCGTGCTGCCCCTCATGGTGTTCCACCAGTCGCAGCTCATGGCGTGCGGGAGCATCGCCGCCCGCTACGCGCGGGAGGCCGAGGACGCCGAACGGTCACGGCGGCAGGCCTCAGCCGAGGCGGAGGCTCACTGGGGCTGAGCCGGCGAGTCCTCGTCGGCACTGCCGCCCGGAGCCGCAACCTCCGCTCCCGGTGCGGCCCACTCGCCGGCGACCGGAGACGGGGGAACCTCCGCCTCCGCCTGGTGCCCGGGAGCCCCCGGCTGCTGCTGGAGCTCGGGGGCCTGCGGCTGGTGCTGCACCTCGTGGTGCTGGGGCGCGCGGCGAATCGGCGACGGCGCGGAGAGCTGCTCGGCCTCGTCGATCACCTGCTTCACCGTGGCGTCCGACAGCTCGCGCTCCTCGGCGGTCTGCTTGTTGATCTCGGCCATGACGTCGACCTTCGCCGGGGCGCGGTACTGCCCGGCTGCCTTCGGGAAGCGTCCCTCGACGATCTCGTCGGCGTTGAACGCCCGACCCAGCCCCTTGAGCGCGTCGGTGATCTCGGAGGGCACGATCCACATCTTGTTGGAGGTTCCCTGGGCGAGGGTCGGGAGCATCTGCAGGTACTGGTAGCTCAGCAGCGCCTGGTCGGGCTCGCCCGCGTGGATCGCGTTGAAAACGGTCGTGATGGCCTGCGCCTCGCCCTCGGCGCGCAGCATCCGGGCCTGCCGGTCGGCCTGGGCGCGCAGCACCTGGGCCTCCCGCTCGCCCTGGGCCCTGAGGATCGCCGACTCGCGCTCGCCGCCGGCGGACAGGATCTGCGACTGCCGGTTGCCCTCGGCGATGAGGATCGCGGCCCGCTTGTCGCGCTCGGCGCGGGCACCCTTCTCCATCGCGTCGCGGATGGTGGCCGGGGGCTCGATGGCCCGCAGCTCGACCCGGTTGACCTTGATGCCCCACTTGCCGGTGGCCTCGTCGAGCACCGAACGGAGCTTGCCGTTGATGGACTCGCGGCTGGTGAGCGCCGCCTCGAGGTCCATGCCGCCGATGATGTTGCGCAGCGTGGTCATGGTGAGCTGCTCGATCGCGGCCCGGTAGTCCTGCGCCTCGTAGGCGGCACGCACGGGGTCGACGATCTGGAAGTAGATGACCGAGTCGATGTTGACCATGAGGTTGTCCTCGGTGATCACGCCCTGCGGCGGGAACGGGACGACCTCCTCACGCATGTCGAGCAGGTAGCGGACGCTGTCGAACATCGGGATGAGCAGGTGCGGGCCGGGCTCGAGGGTCTTGCGGAACTTGCCGAGCCGCTCGACGACGGCGACGCGCTGCTGCTTGACGATGCGCACGGCCATGGACAGGCCGAGGATGACGACGAGGACGAGCAGGATCGGAAGGATGACTCCCCAAGGCATTGCGGTGACCTCCTGTGGTCGATGGTGGGAGTGGCTCAGGGTGCGGGCGGAAGTTGCCGCTGCTCGGGGTCGACGGCCTGCACGATGAGGTGCGTGCCGTCGACCTCGTAGACGTCGACGACGGCGCCGTCGGGGATCCAGGTGTGCGCGTCGACGGTGCGCGCCGACCAGGTGTCGCCGTTGACCAGCACCTCGCCGGAGGTGTGGCTGATCGGTCCCCTGGCGATCGCCTGGCTGCCGACGAGCGACTCGATGGCGTTGCGGTAGCCGGGAGCCGAGCGGACCCGCTCGAGCAGGATCGGCCGGACGACGAACAGGCTCAGCAGCGAGACGACCGACGCGACGACGGCCTGCACCGCGAACGCGCCCGGGAGGACGAGGGCGGTGAGGGCGGCCGCGAAGGCCCCGGTGGAGATCATCAGCAGGGTGAAGTCGAGGGTGAGCATCTCCGCCCCGGCCAGGACGATGCCCGCGAACGTCCACACCGCCCACCAGTGGTTCCCGAACCACTCAGGCAGGGTCTCCAGCGGGACGCCGTGCATGCTCAGTCACTCTCGGCAGCGCGGGGGGGTCGCTTGGCCCGGGCGGACCAGCGTCCCTCGTCATAGGTGATGCTCAGCGGCAGGTCGAACGTGCGGCTGAGGGTCTCGTCGGTGAGCACCTCGTGGATCGGCCCCGCGGCGGTGACGCCGCCCTGCCGCAGCAGCAGCGCGTGGGTGATGCCCTCGGGGATCTCCTCGATGTGGTGGGTGACGAGGACCGTGGCCGGGGCGTACGCGTCGAGGCAGATGTCGCTCAGCGTGCCGACGAGGGCCTCCCGGCCGGTGAGGTCGAGGCCGGCCGCCGGCTCGTCGAGCAGGAGCAGTTCGGGGTCGGTCATGAGGGCCCGGGCGATCTGTACCCGCTTGCGCTCGCCCTCGCTGAGGGTGCCGAACGTGCGGTCGGCGAGATGGTCGACGCGCAGCTGCGCCATGAGCTCGCCCGCCCGCTGGTAGTCGACGCTCGCGTAGCTCTCGCGCCACCGGCCGAGCACCGAGTAGGAGGCGCTCACGACGATGTCGCGGACGGCCTCCCCGCGCGGGATGCGCTCGGCGATCGCCGACGAGGTGACGCCGATCCGCGGCCGGAGCTCGAACACGTCGACGAGGCCCAGCTGGTCGCCGAGCAGCGACACCCGCCCGCGGGTGGGGTGCATCTGGGCGGCGAGGATCGAGAGCAGCGTCGTCTTGCCCGCCCCGTTCGGGCCGATGACGACCCAGCGGTCGGCTTCGTCGACCCGCCAGGTGAGGTCGTGGAGCAGCAACGACTGGCCGCGCTGGACCACCACACCCTCGAGATCGATGACTGCTGCCATGCCTCCAACCTACAGTGCCCGCCACACGCGATGCCCCTCTGGTGAGCCATGGCGTGCCAATCTGGGGAGGTGCGCGAACCCGCTGTCGACGTCCCCGATCCGCTGAGCCGGCTGGAGCTTCCGGTGCGCCTGGCGACGACCCTCAACCAGATGGCCGCCGGCCTCATCAGCGCCCCCGAGGCGGAGCACCGGCTGCGCGCCGAGGGGCGCCCCCACCACGTGTCGGACGAGAGCGGCCGGCTCGGGCTGGAGGCCGACGGGTCGGTGGGGCTCCGGCTCGCCCTGGCCCGGGTCTCCCGGCTACAGGGCCCCTGGGCGCTGGTCGTGCCCATGGAGGGCGACCTCGGCGGCCTCCGCGGCCCCTCCGACACGAACCGGCGGGCACTGGAGCACGGCGCCGTGGTGATCCACCACGCAGGGGATCTCGCCTGGGTGGTCGACGAGGTGGGCCACGGCGTCCAGTGGACGGTGCTGCCGTGCGAGCGCCCGTTGCTTCCCGACGACCCCTGGCAGGCGGCCCGGGGGCTGGCGACGGCGATCGCCCAGGCCACCGACGCGCTCACCGGCGCGACGGTCGCGGGCCGGCAGCCGGGGCACGGGGCCCCGAGCCTCGGACGCGGCTATCCCGCGACGTCGCAGACCCTGCTGGAGCGCGCCTGGCTGGTGGCGCGGGCGAGCGATGCCGGACTGCAGGCGTCGGCGGCCGCGACGATGTCGCACCAGGTGCTCATCCGCGAGCGGGTGCTGCGCCCCCTCGGCCGCGCCGCCACCCGGGCGATCAGTTCCGCCGTGTCGTGGCCCGACCACGCCCTCGTCGAGTAGCCGGCGTCCGGACGCCGTCAGGCGCCGGTCGCGTGCAGGCCGCCGTCGACGTGCACGATCTCGCCGGTCGTCTTCGGGAAGTAGTCGCTGAGCAGCGCGACGACCGCCTTCGCCGTGGGTTCCATGTCGGTGGGGTCCCAGCCGAGGGGAGCCCGCTCGGCCCACACGTCGTTGAAGGTGCTCGCCCCCGGGATCGCCTTCTTGGCGATCGTCTCGCGCGGGCCGGCCGCGACCAGGTTGCTGCGGACGCCGGACGGGCCGAGGTAGCGCGACAGGTAGCGGCTCGCCGACTCGAGAGCCGCCTTGGACACGCCCATCCAGTCGTAGGCGGGCCACGAGACGCTCGCGTCGAAGGTGAGGCCGACCACCGACGCCGAGTCGCCGAACATCGGCTGGCACGCGGTGGTGAGGCTGACGAGCGAGTAGGCCGAGACCTGGAGCGAGGTCGCGACGTCGTCCCAGCCGGTGGAGAGGAAGTTGCCGCCGAGGGCGGTCTCGGGATTCGCGTAGGCGATCGAGTGGACGATGCCGTCGAGTTGCTCGACGTGCTCGCTCAGCCGCTCGGTGAGCCCCGCCAGGTGCTCGGCGTTGGTGACGTCGAGTTCGATGACCGGCGGCACGGGGTCGAGCCGCTGCACGATCCGCCGGGTGAGGCTCAGGGCGCGGCCGAAGTTGGACACGACCACCGTCGCACCCTCGTTCTGGGCGATCCGAGCCACCTCGTAGGCGATCGAGGTGTTCATGGTCACGCCGGTGACGAGGATGTTCTTGCCCTCGAGAATTCCCATGCCTGCCGCTCCTGTCGTTCGTGCGATCCGGGGGTCAGTGTCCCATGCCGAGGCCGCCGTCGACGGGGATGACGGCCCCGTTGACATACCCCGCGGCGTCGCTGGCGAGGAAGGCGACGGCCGCGGCGATGTCGCCGACGCTGCCGAGGCGTCCGGCCGGGATCCGCTGCAGGTAGCCGGCGATGGTGTCCTCGGGCAGCACCGCGGTCATGTCGGTCTCGACGAACCCGGGCGCGACGACGTTGCAGGTGATGCCCCGGCCGCCCAGTTCGCGGGCGACGCTGCGGGCGATGCCCACCAGCCCCGCCTTGGACGCCGCGTAGTTCA
>JAJYQH010000384.1 GCA_021794705.1 Actinomycetes bacterium
CTCGGAGGAGCGGGCCGTCTCCTCCTGGGTCGCGGGAGGGGCGGTGTCGTCGCCCTGGGACGTGGTGTCGTCGGCCGCCGGAGGGGCGTCGGGACGCTGGTCGGTGCGGGCCGCATCGATGCGGCGCTCCGCCTCGGCCGCGTCGATCCGTCCCTCGGCAAGGTCGCGGAGGATGTCAGATAGGTCAGCCATAGGAAAAATGGTAGACCCATCTTTCCACTATGCAAGGTCAGGGTTGCTATTTTTGTCGTCGTCGGGCGGACCGGATGGCGGACGAGCCTCGATCGCGACGGGTCGCGCCGGAGTCGCCGGCGCCTGCCGGGACGCCGCCAGCGCGCGGGCGAAGGCGTTGGTGAAGGCCATGAGCGGCACGGTGAACAGCGCCCCGATGAAGCCGCCGACGATGACGCCGACGGCGATGCCGTACAGCACGGCCAGGGGGTGCAGCGAGACCGCGCGTCCGAGGAGGAACGGCTGCATGACGTGCCCCTCGATCTCCATCACCGCCACGAACACGGCGAGCATGATGATCGCGCGCACCGGCCCCAGGGTGACGAAGACCACCGCGGTCGCCACCGTGCCGGCGAACAGCGCACCGACGAGCGGGACGAACGCCGTGAGGAAGGTGAGGGCGCCGATCGCGAGCCACGTCGTCGAGCCGACGGCGAACGCCCCGATGAGGGCGCCGAGCCCGTCGACCGCGGCGACGATCACCGCCGCCCGCACGTAGGCCACGAGGGCGACCCAGCCGTGCCCGGCGGCCTCGAGGATGCGGTGCCGGGAGCGACGGGGGATGAGGATCGACGAGGCGCGGGCCAGCTTCGGGCCCTCGTAGAGGAAGTAGAACATCGCGAACAGGGCCAGGGCCATGCCGGCGAAGAAGTGGCTGAGCTGGGTGCCGAAGGCGGTCGCGTAGCCCGCGATCTTGCCCTCGGAGTTGCGCAGCCAGTTGCTCAGCTGGGTGAGCCAGGTGTCGATCTGGCTGTTGGTGATGTGGAAGGGCCCCTGCTTGAGCCAGCCGATGAGCTGGTTGAACGAGGAGATGGCCGAGTTGCTGAGCTGGGTCCACTGGGCGGTGATCTGGACGCTGACGAGGAACAGGATGCCGAGGACGAGCAGGGCCAGGGCGAGCAGGCAGAGACCGGCGGCGAGGCCGCGTCCGAGGCCGGCCCGCACCAGGGAGTCCTTGAGCGGCCAGAAGGCCGCGGTGAGCAGCAGGGCGACGACCAGCGGGATGGTCACCTCGGAGAGGCCGCCGAGGATCTGGCCGACGTAGTAGACGAGCGCCCCGAGCACGAGCAGCCGCCACGCCCAGCCGGCGGCGACCCGCATGCCGTCGGGCACGGTGCCCGGCTGGTCCTCGACGTGCCCGGCCGCGTGGTCGACGACGACCACCGGAGCGGCGAGGTCGTCGTCCCCCTCCCTGGCCAGGGTGGCGCGAGCGGCGGCGAGCGCCGCGAGGCGCTTCCTCAGCCCGAACAGGGACTCGCTCATCGTTGTCTCCTCGAGGGCACCGTCGCCAGGGCGGCGTCCCGGGTGGGCACGAAACCGCTCACCCACAGTAACGTTCCAGCGTGCCCATCCCCCTCAGGCGTCGCGCATCCGACGGCGATCCCCTCCCCCGGGACGTGTTCGTGCTGAGCGGCATCGCGTTCCTCGTGGCCGTGGGCTTCGGCGTCATCGTGCCGGTGCTGCCGGTGTTCGCCCGCTCCTTCGGCGTCACGGACTTCCTCGTCGGCGCCGTCGTCTCGGGCTTCGCGCTGATGCGCCTGGTGACAGCGCCGGCCTGCCCGGCGATCGGCCACCGGATCGGCGAGCGGACGACCCTCGCACTCGGCATCCTCATCGTCGCCGGCTCGTCGGCGGCCGCGGGGCTGGCCCGCAGCTACCCGCAACTGCTGCTCATGCGCGGCCTGGGCGGCGTCGGGTCGGCCATGTTCACCGTGTCGGCGATGACCCTGCTCGTGCGCAGCGTCGAGAGCGGACGCCGGGGCCGGGCGAGCGCGGTCTACCAGAGCGGGTTCCTCATCGGCGGCATGGCCGGCCCGGCGGTCGGGGCGCTGCTGGCGTCCATCTCGCTCCGGGCTCCGTTCTTCTTCTACGCGGGCACCCTCACCGTGGCCGGTGTCGTCGGGCTGGTGCTGCTGTCGCCGCCCGCGGTGAGGGACGCCGGCGCGAGCCGCCCGCCGGGCATGCCGCTGGCGGCCGCCCTGGCCGACGTGCGCTACCGCGCGGCGATCGCGACGATGTTCGCCCAGGGATGGCAGTCGCAGGGGGTCCGTTCGACGCTCATCCCCGTGCTCGTCGTCGAAACCCTGCACCGCACGCCCACCTGGACGGCGATCGCCTTCGCCGCCTCCGCGATCGTCCAGACCGCGGCGATCGGCCCGGCCGGGCGCGCCGTCGACGACCGCGGACGCCGGCGGGCGATGGTCGCCGCCGGGGTCATCACGGGGGTGGCGTCGCTGGCGACGCCGTTCGTCCCGACGATCTGGGTGCTCGCCGGCGTCCTGTGCGTCTACGGGGTGGGGTCGGCACTGCACAGCACCGCACCGACCGCCACCGTCGGCGACGTCGTCGGCCCCCTGGGTGGACAGCCGATCGCGATCTTCTCGATGATGGGCGACGTGGGAGCCATCGTGGGACCCCTGGCGGCGGGGGCGATCGCCGACCGCTTCGGGATGCCGGCGGCGTTCGCGCTCGGCGCGGTGCTGCTGCTGGGCGCGGCCGCCTACTCGACCCGGATGCCCCGCGACGAGCGCTTGGCGGTGGTCGCGTGACCGGGCGGCCGCTGCGCGAGATCGTGGCCCCCGACTGGGCCGACGCGCTGGCGCCGGTCGAGGAGAACGTCCACGCGATGGGCGACTTCCTCCGCGCGGAACTCGCCTCCGGACGCTCGTACCTGCCCGCGGGAAACCGGGTGCTGCGGGCGTTCACCCGTCCGCTGGCCGGCGTCCGGGTGCTCATCGTCGGCCAGGACCCCTACCCCACCCCCGGACACCCCGTGGGCCTGTCGTTCTCGGTCGAGCGCGACGTCCGCCCGCTGCCGAAGAGCCTCGTCAACATCTACCGCGAACTCTCCGACGACCTCGGCATCGATCCGGCGCCGCACGGCGACCTCACCGGGTGGTTCGAGCAGGGGGTGCTGCTGCTCAACCGGGTGCTCACGGTGCGGCCGGGCGCCGCCGGGTCGCATCGCGGCAAGGGGTGGGAGCAGGTGACCCAGTGCGCGATCGAGGCCCTCGTCGCGCGGGGCGGGCCGCTGGTGGCGATCCTCTGGGGGCGTGACGCGCAGTCGCTCACGCCGATGCTCGGCGACGTCCCGCGGATCGCGTCACCGCATCCGAGCCCGCTCTCGGCGCACGCCGGCTTCTTCGGGTCCCGCCCGTTCTCCCGGGCCAACGAGTTGCTCGAGCGCCAGGGCGGCGTCCCCGTCGACTGGCGGCTGCCCGCCTGAGCCCGTCCGTCTTCCCGGGCCCCGCCCCCCGGCGTACGGTCCGTCCGCTCCGGAACGCCGAGGTCAGGTGGGGGGACGCCGGGACGCCGGGCCGAGGGCCTCGTCGAGGAACTCGGCGACCAGCCGGATGTAGCCGGGACGGTCCTGGAAGTAGCCGCCGCAGTGGTCGGCCCCCGGGAAGACGATGCGGCGACTGGAGGCACCGACCCGTTCGTGCAACTCGAGCGACTGGGCGGCCGGGATCGTGCGGTCGGCGCCCCCGTGCAGGAACAGCACCGGACGCGGAGCCAGCTGGTCGGCGACGTCGATCGGACGCACGTCGTGGAAGCGGTAGCCGTAGCGCAGCCGGGTGTGCCGGTCGACGAGCGGGACGAGGGGGAACGGTGGCAGCCGCATCCGTCGCGCCGCGGCCTCGACCACCTCGTGCATCTCGGCGAACGGGGAGTCGAGCACGAGTGCGGCGATCCGCGGGTCGCCGGCCGCGGTGAGCATCACCACCGCGGCGCCCATCGAGAAGCCGACCGCGGCGACCGCGGCGTCCGGACGCCGGGACGTGACGAAGTCGACCGCTGCCGCGAGGTCCTGCTGCTCGTAGTGGGCCAGCGACTGCGGGCCCGGCCCCGACTCGCCGTTGCCCCGGAAGTCGAACATGAGCACGCTGTTGCCCGCGCGCCAGAGCCCCGAGCCGATGCCCAGCAGGTCGGACTTCGAGCCGTGGTGGCCGTGGCAGATGATGACGACCCTCGAGCTGTCGGGCTGGTCGAGCCACCAGCCCGCGATCCGGGTGCCGTCGGCGGCGTGGAAGACGACGTCCTCACTCGGCACCCTCACCTCGTACGGGGTGAAGCCGTAGGGCGGCAGCCCACGCTTGGGGCCGCTGATGGCGCGGGCGGCCACCTCGATGCCGCCGCCGACGAGGCCGGCCAGCAGCGCCCCCACCGCGCCGGAGATCACGTATGCGCGCCGAATCACATATCAACGCTAGCCCGGGAATGGGAAGCGCGGATCGGCCGTTGAGCGAGAGTAACCACTGAGGAGGTCCTGTGAAGCTGTTCTCCCGCACCATCGACGGCGAGTTCCTGCCCGGCCGCGACGAGCCGGTGCTGCACATGCCGTTCTTCCACCGCATCTTCGGCGACCCGCTCGACCGCGACTTCCCCGGTGCCGAGGTGGCCTACCTCGCCGCCGGCTGCTTCTGGGGCGTGGAGAAGCTCTTCTGGCAGCAGCCCGGCGTCCTGTCGACGGCCGCCGGCTACATGGGCGGCAAGACGCCCAACCCCACCTACAAGGAGGTCTGCAGCGGCCGCACCGGGCACGCCGAGACCGTCCGGGTCGTG
>JAJYQH010000107.1 GCA_021794705.1 Actinomycetes bacterium
CCTGACAGGATGGGGGCCATGCGCGCGCTGCTGATGGACGAGATCGCCGGGCCTCTCGCCGTGCGGGAGGTCGGCGATCCCGTCGCGCCCGACGGGGGCGTCGTGGTGCGGGTGCTGGCGACCGGGCTCTGCCGCAGCGACTGGCACGCCTGGGCCGGGCACGACGACATCGCGCTCCCCCACGTGCCGGGGCACGAACTCGCCGGCATCGTGGACGCCGTCGGTGCCGGGGTCACCCGGTGGTCGCCCGGCGACCGCGTCACCGTGCCGTTCGTCTGCGGCTGCGGACGCTGCCAGTGGTGTCTTTCGGGCAACGCCCAGGTGTGCCCCGAGCAGCAGCAGCCCGGCTTCACCCACTGGGGCTCGTTCGCGGAACTGGTCGCGCTGCACGGGGCCGATACCAACCTGGTCGCCATCCCCGACGGTGTGAGCTTCGAGGCGGCGGCAGGCCTCGGCTGCCGGTTCGCCACCGCCTACCGCGCGCTCACCGCACGGGCGCGACTGCGGCCCGGCGAGAGCCTCACCGTCGTCGGCGCGGGCGGCGTCGGCCTCAGCTGCGTCCAGGTCGGCGTGGCCCTGGGGGCCGACGTCACCGTCGTCGACCGCACCGCCCGCGCGCTCGAGCTGGCGGCGTCCCTCGGTGCGGCGAGGACCGTGCTCGCCACCCCGGACGCCGAGCCGGCCGAGACCGTGCAACGGCTCACCGGCGGCACCCACGTCGCGGTGGACGCGGTCGGCAGCGAGCAGACCTGTGCCACCGCGATCCACAGCCTCCGCCGGCGGGGGAGGCACGTGCAAGTGGGACTGCTGCCCCCCGTCGACGGGCACCCGCGCGTGCCGATGGACCGGGTCATCGCCTGGGAGCTCGACGTGCTCGGCAGCCACGGCATGGCCGCGGCCGACTACCCCGGCATGCTCGAGCTCATCGCCGCCGGCGTCCTGCGCCCCGACCTGCTCGTCGAGCGCGTCGTCGGCCTCGAGGACGCCGCCAGGCTGCTGCCGGGCCTCGGGTCGGCCTCCCCAGCCGGCATCACCCTCGTCGACCCTCGCCGCTGACCCCGTGGGGCCGCCCCGTGCGCGCCCCTTGTCCGGCGGGGCGTCGTCACCTACGGTCGCACCAGCGAGCGGAAGGCCCACCATGCCCATCTTCGAACACGTCAGCCACTACCCCCAGCCCCGCGACGAGGTCTTCGCCTGGCACACCCGGCCCGGCGGCTTCGTGCGGCTCACCCCGCCCGGCATGGCCACCGTGGTCGAGGGTCCGACCGATCTCATCAACCCCGGCTCCGAGATCGTGCTGAAGATCTCGCACCCCCTGCTCGGCCTCGTGCCGCGTCCGGTCGCCAGGGTCGGCGCCACCTGGAAGGTGCGCCACGTCGAACTCGACGACGGCCGGTTGTTCGTCGACGAGCAGGTGAGCGGCCCGTTCCGCCGCTGGCGGCACGAGCACCACTTCGCCGACGGCCCCGGCGGCGGGACGACGATCACCGACCGGGTGCACTGGGAGCTCCCGCCCATGCCCACCGGCGTCGACGAGGTCGTCGCGAGCCACGAACTGCGCCGGCTGTTCGCCTTCCGCGAGCACCAACTGCGCGAGGACCTCGCCCTGCACGCCCGGCTGCGGGCCGAGCCGACCCACGTGCTGGTCAGCGGGGCGGGCGGGCTGATCGGCAGCCAGGTCTGCGCCCTGCTCACGACGGGCGGCCACACGGTCACCCGCCTCGTGCGCCGGGCCCCCCGCTCTGCCGACGAGGCACGCTGGGCACCGGAGCGCACCACCATCGACGACGCCGCCGTCGAGCGCGCGGACGCCGTCGTGCACCTCGCCGGCGAGAACATCGGCGGCCGGTTCACCCAGGCGAAGAAACGGCGGATCCTCGACTCCCGGGTCGACGGCACCCGCACCATCGCCGCCGCCATCGCCCGCTCCGGACGCCGCCAGGTGCTGGCCCAGGCCTCGGGCATCGGGGCCTACGGGGCGCGGCGTCCCGGCGAACTGCTCACCGAGGACTCGGCGCTCGGCACCGGTTTCCTCGCGGACGTCGTGCGCGCCTGGGAGGAGGCCGCCCGCGCGGCCAACGGGCGCACGGTCTTCCTGCGCACCGGCATCGTGCTGAGCGAGGGCGGCGGAGCGCTGGCCCCCATGCTGCCGCTCTTCCTCGCCGGCGTCGGCGGCCCGCTCACCAACCCGCGGGCCTGGATGAGCTGGATCAGCCTCGACGACATGGCCCGGGCCTACCTGCACGCCCTGTTCACCCCCGAGCTGCGGGGCCCGGTCAATGCGGTCGCGCCCGAGCCGGTGACCGCCGGCGAGTTCGCCCGCACCCTCGGCCGCACCGTGCGGCGTCCGGCACTGCTGCGCACACCCGGGTTGGGCCCGACCCTCGTCCTCGGGGCGGAGGGCAAGGACCAGCTCATCGAGACCGACCAGCGGGTGGACGCCGGCAAGCTGCTCGACAGCGGCTTCCGGTTCGGCGAGCCGACGCTGCGGGAGGCGCTGCGGCACGTCACCCGGCACGACGAACGCGGCTGAGCCTCCCCCCGTGGGGTCTGGACACCGCCGCCGCGGGGCGGGAGGATCGAAGAAACCGACCACCTGGAAAGGACCATCCATGCAGTACACGCACCTGGGCCGCACCGGCCTGACGGTCTCGCGGCTGGTGTTGGGCACGATGAACTTCGGACCGCACACCGAGGAGTCCGACGCGCACACGATCATGGGCCGAGCCCTTGACGACGGGGTCAACTTCTTCGACACGGCGAACGTCTACGGCGGTGTCGAGCACCGCGGCTGGACCGAGGAGATCATCGGACGCTGGTTCGCCCAGTCGGGCCGCCGCGACGAGGTCGTCCTGGCCACCAAGGTCTACGGGAACATGACCGACCGCCCGAACGACTCGAAGCTGTCGGCGGTGAACATCCGCCGGGCCGTCGACGCGTCGCTCAAACGGCTGCAGACCGACCACATCGACCTCTACCAGATGCACCACATCGACCGCGCGACTCCCTGGGAGGAGCTGTGGCAGGCGATGGACACCCTGGTCGCGCAGGGCAAGATCCTCTACGTCGGCTCGTCGAACTTCGCCGGCTGGCACATCGCCGCGGCCTGTGAGGCAGCCCGGACGCGCCACTCGCTCGGCTTGGTGAGCGAGCAGTCGCTGTACAACCTCGTCGCGCGCCAGATCGAGCTCGAGGTGCTCCCGGCGGCCCAGCACTACGGGCTCGGCGTCATCCCGTGGTCGCCGCTCGGCGGTGGCCTGCTGGGCGGCGTCCTGGCGAAGGACCGGGCGGGCGAACGGCGCTACGACGACCGGATGAAGAAGCGGGTCGAGGGGATGCGCGACCAGCTGCAGCGCTGGGAGGACTTCTGCGCCGCTCGCGGCCAGGAGCCCGGCGACGTCGCCCTCGCCTGGTTGCTGCACCAGCCCGGGGTCACCGGCCCGATCATCGGCCCGCGGACGATGGACCAGTACGAGAGCGCCCTGCGCGCCCTCGACGTGAGCCTCGACGAGGACGCCCTGCGGACGCTCGACGAGATCTTCCCGGGTCCCGGCGGACCGGCCCCCGAGGCCTACGCCTGGTGACCTGACACCGCGCGGGGTGACCGGCAGTCCCCGTGGCGACGGCTTGGGCGGTCTGGCTAAGGTCGGTCCTCATGGACGCAACCAGCGCTGACCTGCCCACGCTGTTCCGGCCGATCACCCTGCGCGAGCTCACCGCGCGCAACCGCGCGTGGGTCTCGCCGATGTGCCAGTACGCGGTCGACGAGCGCGACGGCGTCCCGAACGACTGGCACGTCGTGCACTACGGGAGCCTCGCCGTCGGAGGCTTCGGGGTTGTGCTCACGGAGGCGACGGCGGTGACCGCCGAGGGGCGGATCAGCCCGGAGGACACCGGCCTGTGGAACGACGAGCAGGTGCGTGCGTGGCGCCGCATCACCGACTTCGCGCACAGCCGCGGCGCGCTCATGGGCGTCCAGCTCGCCCACGCCGGCCGCAAGGCGAGCACGGTGCGGTGGTGGCCGGGCTACACGCCCGGCGTCGTGCCCGAATCCGAGGGCGGCTGGCCCGTGGTCGGCCCGACCGAGCAGCCGACCGACGCGGACTCCGGCCAGACCGTGCACGCGCTCTCCGACCCGGAGATCCGCGAGATCATCGAGGCGTTCGTCGCCGCGACCCACCGCGCCCGCGAGGCGGGCTTCGACACCGTCGAGATCCACGCCGCCCACGGCTACCTGCTGCACCAGTTCTACTCGCCCCTGTCGAACACCCGAACCGACGAGTGGGGCGGCGACTTCGAGGGGCGCACCCGGCTCACCCGGGAGGTCGCGCGGGCCGTGCGGGAGGCCTGGCCGCAGCACCTCCCGGTGATCGTGCGTCTGTCGGCGGTCGACTGGCGCGACGACGGCTGGCAGCTGGAGGACTCGGTGCTGCTGGCCCACGAGCTCAAGGACCTCGGCATCGACCTCATCGACGTGTCGAGCGGCGGGGTCGCCCAGGCGAGCATCGCGGTCGGGCCCGGCTACCAGGTGCCGTTCGCGGAGCGGATCCGCCGCGAGGCCGGGATCGCGACCGCGGCGGTCGGCATGATCACCGGGGCCGAGCAGGCGGAGGAGATCCTCGACGAGGGTCGCGCCGACGTCGTGCTGCTGGCCCGGGAGGCGTTACGCGACCCGAACTGGCCCCTCCGGGCCGCCCACCACCTGGGCGTGCCGGCGTCCCTCGCCCCGTGGCAGCCGGCCCGCTGGCGCGGCGCCTGGCACTGACGGCTCGATGTCGGACGCCGAGAT
>JAJYQH010000323.1 GCA_021794705.1 Actinomycetes bacterium
GACCCGTGGTTTGACGCGGGCCGTTCGCCATGCACAGAACATGATTCTGAGTTCTTGGAAGGACCAAATCTTGGCCGCCACGCGCACCGCGTCAAAGAACACCAACGTCATCTCCCAGAGCGGACGTATCTCCTTCGCCAAAATCCACGAGCCTCTCGAGGTGCCCAACCTCCTCGACGTTCAGATCGATTCGTTCAACTGGCTCGTCGGCAACGACGAGTGGCGCGCAGGCGTCGACGCGGCGCAGGCCGAGGGACGCACCGACGTCAACGTGAAGTCCGGCCTCGAGGAGATCTTCGAGGAGATCTCGCCGATCGAAGACTTCAGCCAGACGATGAGCCTCTCGTTCCGCGACCACCGCTTCGAGGACCCGAAGCACAGCGTCGAGGAGTGCAAGGACCGCGACGTCACCTACGCCGCCCCGCTGTTCGTGACCGCCGAGTTCATGAACAACGAGACCGGTGAGATCAAGAGCCAGACCGTGTTCATCGGCGACTTCCCGCTGATGACCCCGCAGGGCACCTTCATCATCAACGGTACCGAGCGGGTCGTGGTGTCCCAGCTCGTCCGCTCCCCGGGCGTCTACTTCGAGCAGACCCCCGACAAGACGTCCGACAAGGACATCTTCACCTGCAAGATCATCCCCTCGCGTGGCGCGTGGCTCGAGTTCGAGATCGACAAGCGCGACATGGTCGGCGTCCGCCTCGACCGCAAGCGCAAGCAGAACGTCACCGTGCTGCTCAAGGCCCTCGGCTGGACCGACGAGCGCATCCTCGAGGAGTTCGCCGACTACGAGTCGATCCGGCTCACCCTGGAGAAGGACCACGTGTCCACCCAGGACGAGGCCCTGCTCGACATCTACCGCAAGCTCCGCCCGGGCGAGCCGCCGACCCGCGAGGCCGCCCAGACGCTGCTCGACAACTACTTCTTCAACCCCAAGCGCTACGACCTTGCCAAGGTGGGGCGCTACAAGATCAACAAGAAGCTCGGCCTGACCCTGCCGTTCGACCAGCAGGTGCTCACCATCGACGACATCGTGGCGGCCATCCACTACATCGTCGCGCTGCACGAGGGCCAGACGGAGCTTCCGACGGGCGGCCCGATCGAGGTCGACGACATCGACCACTTCGGCAACCGTCGCCTCCGCACGGTCGGCGAGCTGATCCAGAACCAGCTCCGCACCGGCCTGTCCCGCATGGAGCGCGTCGTCCGCGACCGGATGACCACCCAGGACATCGAGGCGATCACGCCGCAGACGCTGATCAACATCCGCCCGGTCACCGCGGCGCTGAAGGAGTTCTTCGGCACCTCGCAGCTGAGCCAGTTCATGGACCAGAACAACCCGCTGGCGGGGCTCACCCACAAGCGGCGCCTCTCGGCCCTGGGCCCGGGCGGTCTGTCCCGTGACCGCGCCGGCATGGAGGTCCGTGACGTCCACACCTCGCACTACGGCCGCATGTGCCCGATCGAGACCCCTGAAGGCCCGAACATCGGCCTCATCGGCTCGCTCGCGTCGTTCGCCCGGGTCAACGCCTTCGGCTTCATCGAGACGCCGTACCGCCGCGTCGTCGACGGCGTGGTCACCGACCAGATCGACTACCTGAGCGCCGACGACGAAGACCGTTTCGTCATCGCCCAGGCCAACGCCAAGGTGGGCGACGACGGTACGTTCGTCGACGACCGCGTCCTGGTGCGCAAGCGCCACGGCGAGGTCGACACGGTGCCCGGTCCCGAGGTCCAGTACATGGACGTCTCCCCGCGGCAGATGGTGTCGGTCGCGACCGCCCTCATCCCGTTCCTCGAGCACGACGACGCGTCGCGTGCCCTCATGGGCGCGAACATGCAGCGCCAGGCCGTGCCGCTCATCCGCAACGAGGCCCCGTTCGTCGGCACCGGCATGGAGTACCGCTCCGCCGTCGACGTCGGTGACGTCACCCTCGCCGCCAAGGCCGGTGTCATCACCAGCGTCACCGCCGATCTCATCGACGTGGCCTGTGACGACGGCACCTACCAGACCTACCGGCTGGAGAAGTTCCGCCGCTCGAACGCCGGCACCTGCATCAACCAGCGCCCGCTGGTCGAGCCGGGCCAGCGCGTCGAGGTCGGCACGCCGCTCGCCGACGGTCCCTGCACCGACCACGGGGAGATGGCCCTCGGGCGCAACCTGCTCGTGGCGTTCATGCCGTGGGAGGGTCACAACTACGAGGACGCCATCATCCTCAGCCAGCGTCTCGTGCAGGACGACGTCCTCACCTCGATCCACATCGAGGAGCACGAGGTGGACGCCCGCGACACCAAGCTCGGGCCCGAGGAGATCACCCGCGACATCCCGAACGTGTCCGACGACATGCTCGCCAACCTCGACGAGCGCGGCATCGTCCGCATCGGCGCCGAGGTGACCACGGGCGACATCCTCGTCGGCAAGGTCACGCCCAAGGGCGAGACCGAGCTCACCCCGGAGGAGCGGCTGCTCCGCGCGATTTTCGGTGAGAAGGCGCGCGAGGTGCGCGACACCTCGATGAAGGTGCCGCACGGCGAGAGCGGAACGGTCATCGGCGTCCGCGTGTTCGACCGCGAGGAGGGCGACGAGCTTCCCCCCGGCGTCAACCAGCTGGTGCGGGTCTACGTGGCCCAGAAGCGCAAGATCAGCGACGGCGACAAGCTCGCCGGGCGGCACGGCAACAAGGGCGTCATCTCCAAGATCCTCCCGGTCGAGGACATGCCGTTCCTCGAGGACGGCACCCCGGTCGACCTCGTGCTGAACCCCCTCGGCGTCCCCTCGCGGATGAACATCGGCCAGGTGCTCGAGACGCACCTCGGCTGGGTCGCCCGCAACGGGTGGGACATCGAGCAGGTCGACGAGCCCTGGGCCGACCGGCTGCGCGAGGTCGGGCTGGGCCACGTCGACGGCGGTGCCCGCGTGGCGACGCCGGTGTTCGACGGCGCCACCGAGCAGGAGATCTCCGGCCTGCTCGAGCACGGCCTGCCGACCCGCGACGGGATGCAGCTCGTCGACGGCGACGGCAAGGCGCAGCTGTTCGACGGGCGTACTGGTGAGCCCTACTCCGAGAAGGTCGGCGTGGGCTACATGTACATCCTCAAGCTGCACCACCTGGTCGACGACAAGATCCACGCCCGCTCGACCGGCCCGTACTCGATGATCACCCAGCAGCCTCTCGGCGGTAAGGCCCAGTTCGGTGGCCAGCGCTTCGGCGAGATGGAGGTGTGGGCGCTCGAGGCCTACGGCGCCGCCTGGGCCCTGCAGGAACTGCTCACCATCAAGTCCGACGACGTGCCGGGACGCGTCAAGGTCTACGAAGCGATCGTCAAGGGCGAGAACATCCCCGAGCCGGGCATCCCCGAGTCCTTCAAGGTGCTCGTCAAGGAGATGAAGTCGCTCTGCCTGAACGTCGAGGTGCTGTCGAGCGACGGCTCGGTGGTCGACCTGCGCGACACCGACGACGACTACCGCGGCTCCGACGACTTCGGCATCGACCTGTCGCGTCGGCCGGGTTCCGACTCGTTCGCGCTTGTCGACGACGTCTGAGATGTGACGGGGGTTCGGCCCCCGGGTCACCGCCCCTGGGGCGGGCGGTGACCCACTCAGTCCCCCTGGTCACCCAGACCCGATTCCTGGCAAGGACACGATTCCTGTCAAGCAGGAGAGAAGAGAAGAAACGTGCTGGACGTGAACTTCTATGACGCGCTGCGCATCGGCCTGGCCACCGCGGACGAGATCCGCGAGTGGTCGCACGGCGAGGTCAAGAAGCCCGAGACGATCAACTACCGCACCCTGAAGCCCGAGCCCGAGGGCCTGTTCTCGGAGAAGATCTTCGGTCCCACCCGTGACTGGGAGTGCTACTGCGGTAAGTACAAGCGGGTGCGCTTCAAGGGCATCATCTGCGAGCGCTGTGGCGTCGAGGTCACCCGCTCGAACGTGCGCCGCGACCGGATGGGCCACATCGAGCTGGCCGCCCCGGTCACCCACATCTGGTACTTCAAGGGTGTCCCGAGCCGGCTCGGCTACCTCCTCGACATCGCGCCGAAGGACCTCGAGAAGGTCATCTACTTCGCCGCGTACATGATCACCTCGGTCGACGAGGAGGCGCGTCACCGCGACCTGCCGTCGCTGGAGGCCAAGGTCGAGGTGCAGCGCAAGCAGTTCGAGAAGCGTCGTGACACCGACGTCGAGAACCGCCTCCGCAAGCTCGAGGAGGACCTCGCCAAGCTCGAGGAGGAGGGCGCGAAGAGCGACGTCAAGAAGCGCGTCCGCGACTCCGCCGAGAAGGAGCTCAAGGCCCTCCGCGACCGCGCTCAGCGCGACATCGACCGGCTGGACGCCGTGTGGTCGCGCTTCAAGACCCTCAAGGTGCAAGACCTCGAGGGCGACGAGGTGCTCTACCGCGAGATGAAGAACCGGTTCGGCAAGTACTTCGAGGGCTCGATGGGCGCCGAGGCGATCAAGCGTCGCCTCGAGACCTTCGACCTGACCGCCGAGGCCGACTCGCTGCGCAACACCATCCAGACCGGCAAGGGGCAGCGCAAGACCCGCGCCCTCAAGCGGCTCAAGGTGGTGTCGGCGTTCCTCAACACCGGCAACTCGCCGCTCGGCATGGTGCTCGACGCCGTCCCCGTGATCCCGCCCGACCTGCGCCCGATGGTGCAGCTCGACGGTGGCCGCTTCGCGACGTCCGACCTCAACGACCTGTACCGCCGCGTCATCAACCGCAACAGCCGGCTCAAGCGCCTGCTCGACCTCGGCGCGCCCGAGATCA
>JAJYQH010000150.1 GCA_021794705.1 Actinomycetes bacterium
GGGGGACGCCCGCCCTCGACCTCACCCGGCTGGCCGCCGAGGAGCTGGCCGCGTGCGGCGCACGGGTGGAGGTGCTGCCCGGCTGCACGCGCGAGGACGCCGACCTGTTCAGCTTCCGGCGCGACGGTGCCGCCGCCGGGCGCCAGGCGGTCATCGCGTGGCTCGCGGACGACTCCCCGGGAGCTGTCGAGGTGCCCTCGGCGCAGCGCGTGTCGGGCGGAGATGTGACCGGGGTCCGGGGCGGTTCGGGGTAACCTGTTCGGCACAGGAGTGCTCCGATGCAGGTCGGTCGGCCAACCGCTCGGCCTCCGATCCACCCGTCGGTGTGACATGTGACGAAACGGAGAGCCGTTCATGGCTGACAGCAGCATCAAGCGGGCCGCCCGGTGGCTCGGATTCATCGAAGACCCGAAGTGGGACTACGACGATCACGGTGATGAGGAGCTGACATCCGAGGTCTACTCCGAGGAGGTTGTCGAATATGAACCCTCGACCATCACGTCCCTCGCCGACCGGCGTCCGGTCGAACGGCCGGTGGAGCGTCCTCGCCCGGTGCGTCCGGTGACCGCCGCCCCGCCGCCCCCCGCTCCCGAGCAGCGGGTCGTCACGGTGCACCCCCGCACCTACAACGAGGCGCGCACCATCGGGGAGCACTTCCGGGAGAACATCCCGGTGATCATGAACCTCAGCGACATGGAGGAGGCCGACGCCAAGCGGCTGGTCGACTTCGCGTCCGGCCTCATCTTCGGTCTCAACGGTCGCATCGAGCGGGTCACCAGCAAGGTCTTCCTGCTCTCTCCGCAGAACGTGAGCGTGAGCACCGAGGACAAGGAACGGATCGCGTCCGGCTCGTTCTTCAACCAGAGCTGAGCGTCGGCCGACCGAGACGGGAACCGTATGTACGTCGCCGGGATGGTCATCGCCACCCTGCTGCAGATCTATTTCCTGCTCATGGTGCTGCGGATGGTGCTGTCGTGGGTGACCGTGCTCGCGCCCGAGTTCACTCCCCGGGGGGTGCTGCTCGTCGTGTTCGAGGCGGTGTACACGCTCACCGACCCGCCCATCCGGTTCTTCTCCCGGTTCCTCCCGAACGTGCACACGGCCGGCATCTCGTTCTCTCTGGGGTTCCTCGCGGCCATGCTGTCCATCGTCGTGGCGATGCAACTCAACGCGGCTCTCCTGCTCCGCTGACCTCCCTCGAGCGACGCTCGAGGCCCTGGCGAGCCGTCTTTGCTGCCGGTCGTCGACTTGGGGTAATTTTGGGCACGCTCGGCAGCCTGCTATTCCCACGCACGTGATGGAGTGACCCATGAGTCTGACCCTCGACGACCTCAAGAACGTCCGGTTCCCGATCGCCAAGAAGAACGGTGAGGGCTACCGCGCCATCGAGGTCGACGCGTTCCTCGACCAGGTCGACGCCACGTTCAGCTCGCTGCTCGACGAGAACTCGCGCCTCAAGGTGCAGCTCGAGTCGCTCGGGGAGGGCGGTGCCCCCGCGGTGAGCGGTGCCGACTCCGCCGAGCTCGACCGCGCCCGGGGTCAGGTGGACGACCTCAACAACCAGATCCGTGAGCTCACCGGGCAGCTCGACCGGCTCCGCGCCGAGAACGAGGGCCTCAAGGGCCAGGTGAACGACCTCCAGCGGGCGAACGAGAGCCACGTCGCGGCCACCGGCGACGCCGGCGCCGAGCTCGAGCGGCTGCGGCTCGAGAACGCCTCCCTCCGCGGTGACCTCACCCAGGCGCAGCAGGCGGCCGAGCAGGCCCGCGCGGACGCCGAGACCGCGCGGAGCGCGGCGGCCGAGAACGAGGCCGGTCCCTCCACCCGGCTCGTCGTCACCACGTCGGCCGAGGCGAGCTCCGCCGTGACCCGCCTGGTGCAGCTGGCGACCGACCAGGCCGAGTCGGTCGTGGCCGAGGCCAACGAGCAGGCGCAGCGCACCATCTCCGACGCCAACCAGCAGGCCGAGCGCACCGTCTCGCAGGCCAACGAGCAGGCCCACCAGATCACCCTCGACGCCCAGACCCGCGCCGAGCGCATCCAGTCCGAGGCCCGCGTCAACGCCGAGCAGATGACCACCGACGCGCGCACCGAGGCCGAGCGCCTCCGCAGCGAGGCCCAGGCACACTCCGAGCGGGTGCGCGGCGAGGCCCAGGCGAACGCCGACCGGGTCAACTACGACGCCGACAACCGGCGCCGCGAGCTGTTCGCCCAGCTGGAGGCCGAACGCGACCGGCTGGCGACCAACGTCGACCACCTCCGCAGCTTCGAGTCGACCTACCGGCAGAACCTCGTGTCCCACTTCCAGCAGTCGATCGAGACCCTCACCACCAACGAGTTCGCCCCCGGCGACGTGCCCGAGCTGCTCACCAACCGCCCGGGCTCGAACACCCCGCGCCTCGACGCCCTGCTCGCCGAAGGCAACTGAGGCCGCACCGAACGCAGCGCCGACGGCTCCCGGGTGGTCACCCTCGGGAGCCGTCGGCTTTCCGGCGTCCGGGGGCAAGCTGTTCGGCGTCCCCGTCGCCCAGTTCTGCGAAACGTGCACCACCTGCCACACCCGGGCTCCCCGGGCCATCGTGTGGCGGGTGGGGTCAATGTCGCAGGCGACCTCGCGAGCCACACCCCAAGACGCGGGGAGAACCTCCGCCGCACGAACGCCGCCCCGGTACTGCTGCGGGGAGGGTGCGCCTTCTGCCTTACGGTGCTGACCTCGAGGGTTGACACGAGGTGTATCTTGTTCCCCAGTCACTTCCCGAAGGAGGGCATCATGGCAAGCCAGAAAAAGGCCGGGACCGATACGGCGGTCCTGCTGCCCGTGCGCGATGGCGAAGACCCGTGGACCCCCGAGGAGGTTGCCGAGGTACGCGCCGAGCTGCTCGATGAGGTCGAGCGGATGGAGCAGACGATCGCCGACGCCGAGGAGGAGCTCTCCGGGCTTCTGCGTGAGGGCGCCGACGGCGCGGGCCGCGACCCTGCCGACGTCGGCTCGTCCAACTTCGAGCGCGACCAGGAGATGTCGCTCGCGCACAACTCCCGCGAGATGCTCGACCAGGTGAAGCTCGCGCTGGCGCTGTTCGACAAGGGCGAGTACGGCTACTGCGAAAGCTGCGGCCAGCCGATCGGAAAGGCCCGGCTGACGGCCTTCCCCCGTGCCACCATGTGCGTCACCTGCAAGCAGCGCGAGGAACGGCGATAGCTGCCGAACCGGCCCGGGCGCTGACCGGGTCAGAACCGACCACGGACGCCGCGACGAGCGGCGTCCGTGTGCTTCGGCTACGGGTCGTCATCGTCGCGCTGGCGGTCGTCTGCTACGCCCTCGACCGGCTCACGAAATACCTCGCGATCTCCCGGCTCGACCCGAGCAACCCCCCGAGCTACCTCGGTGGACTCGTGCGGCTCCGCCTCATCAGCAACCCGGGTGCGGCCTTCAGCCTCGGCTCGTCGGCGACCGTCGGGTTGTCGATCCTCGCGATCGTCGCGCTGGTCGCGGTCCTCGTCGGCGTGCTGCCGCGGGTTCGGTCCTGGCTGGCCGCGGTGGCCACCGGACTCGCGCTGGCCGGGATCGCCGGCAACCTCACCGATCGGTTGATCCGCCCTCCGGGGGTGTTGCGCGGGCACGTCGTCGATTTCATCTCACTTCCGCACTTCGCCATCTTCAACGTCGCCGACATGTGCATCACGGCCACCGCCGCCCTGCTCATCGTGGCCTCGCTCAGGCGTCCCCAGCGGGCCGCCTCGTGACCGTGCTGTTCGTGCCCGACGGGCTCGACGGCGACCGCGTCGACGTGGCCGCGGCGCGGATGACTGGACTCACCCGCAGCCGGGTCGCAGAACTCATCGCGGCCGGCGCGGTGCGGCTCGACGGGGGAGCGGTCACGAAGGCGAGCACGCCGGTTCACGGGGGCCAACTGCTCGACATCACCTCCGACCTCGACCGTCCGGGTGTGACGGTCGTGCCTCACGAGGTGGAGGGGGTGCGCATCGTCCACGACGACCGCGACATCGTGGTGGTGGACAAGCCGGCCGGCGTCGCTGCCCACCCCTCCCTCGGGTGGGACGGCCCCAGCGTGGTCGAGCATCTCGCCGGCGCGGGGTTCAGGATCTCCACGAGCGGGGCGGCCGAGCGCCAGGGCATCGTCCAGCGCCTCGACGTGGGGACGAGCGGCCTCATGGTGGTCGCGAAGAGCGAGACGGCCTACACCCTGCTCAAGCAGGCGTTCCGCGACCGCCAGGTCGACAAGACCTATCACGCCCTCGTTCAGGGCCACCCGGACCCACTGGCCGGCACGATCGAGGCGCCCATCGGACGCCATCCCGGCTACGACTGGAAGATGGCGATCGTCGAGGGCGGACGGCCCAGCGTCACCCACTACGAAACGCTGGAGGCGCACCGCGCCGCGAGCCTCCTGGAGATCCATCTCGAGACCGGGCGCACCCACCAGATCCGGGTGCACATGGCGGCGGTGCGGCACCCTTGTGCCGGCGACCCGCTGTACGGTTCCGACCCGGTGCTGGCCGCCCGGCTCGGGCTCGACCGCCAGTGGCTGCACGCCGTGCGCCTGGGGTTCGTCCATCCCGGGACGGGGGAGTACGTGCAGTTCGCGTCCCCCTATCCCGACGACCTCGAGCACGCGCTCGAGCTCGTCCGGGGCGAATGACCGGAGTCGTTGCCCCAGGGGCCGACCCAGTAGGGTGTACCGAGTGAGAAGAGCGAAAATCGTATGCACCCTCGGCCCCGCGGTGAGTGACCCGG
>JAJYQH010000218.1 GCA_021794705.1 Actinomycetes bacterium
ACCGAAGTGCCCGTAGGCGGTGAACGCCGAGTAGTGGGTGTTCAGCAGGTCGAGGTCGCGGACAATGGCCCCCGGCCGCAGGTCGAACACCTCGAGCACCGCGCGCTGGATCTCCGCCTCGGGCACCACTCCGGTGCCGAAGGTGTCGACGTAGAAGCCGACCGGGTGCGCCATGCCGATCGCGTAGGCCACCTGCACCTCGCACCGCTGGGCCAGCCCGGCGGCGACGACGTTCTTGGCCACCCACCGCATCGCGTAGGACGCCGACCGGTCGACCTTCGACGGGTCCTTGCCCGAGAAGGCACCCCCGCCGTGCCGGGCCATCCCGCCGTAGGTGTCGACGATGATCTTGCGGCCGGTCACACCGGCGTCTCCCATGGGGCCGCCGACGACGAACTTCCCGGTGGGATTGACGTGCACCGCGAGCTCGTCGTGGGCGATGTCGAAGCTCTCGATGACCGGCTCGATGACGTAGCGGCGGATGTCGGGGGCGATGGTCCCGTCGACCGACACCCCCTCCGCGTGCTGGGTCGACACGATGACGGTGTCGAGCCGCACCGGCCGGTTGTTCTCGTCGTACTCGACGGTGACTTGGGTCTTGCCGTCGGGACGCAGGTAGTCGAGCGTGCCGTTGCGGCGCACCGCGGTGAGCCGCTCGGCCAGCCGGTGCGCGAGGTGGATCGGCAGCGGCATGAGTGCGTCGGTCTCGGTGGTCGCGTACCCGAACATCAGTCCCTGGTCGCCGGCACCCTGCATGTCGAGGGCGTCCCCCGAGCCCTCGCGGTTCTCGAGGGCCTTGTCGACACCCTGGGCGATGTCCGGGGACTGGGTGCCGATGGCGACCGCGACGCCGCAGGAGTGGCCGTCGAAGCTCTTGCGCGACGAGTCGTAACCGATGTCGAGGATCTTGCGACGGGCGATCCCGGCGATGTCGGCGTACGCCTCGGTCGTCACCTCACCCGCGACGACGACCAGGCCGGTGGTCACCAGCGTCTCAACGGCCACCCGCGAACTCGGGTCCTGGCGGAGCATCTCGTCGAGAACGGCATCGGAGATCGCATCGGCGACCTTGTCCGGGTGCCCCTCGGTGACCGACTCCGAGGTGAACAGCCTGCTCATGACACGCCTCCTGGCGGTGTGGGACGAACGGATCCTGCCGCGCGCCGACATGGCAACGCGCCGACCGGCGTCGGGGGACGCGAATCGGCGCGCGGCGTCGTGCCTGCTGCCGCGGGCGCGCGGCGGTGGGGTCAGGCGGGCCCGAGGTCGCCGAACGGGTCGGTGAAGCTGAAGTCGGGCTCCGCAGCGGCCTCGGCGCGTGCGGCGGCCTCGGCCTCGGGGTCGATCTGGGTCACCTCGAGCAGCCCCGCCTGGATCTCGCGGAGCGCGATCGACAGCGGCTTCTCCTGCACGTCGGTGCTCACCAGCGGGCCGACGTTCTCGAGCAGGCCCTCGCCGAGCTGCGAGTAGTAGGCGTTGATCTGGCGCGCGCGCTTGGCCGCGAACAGCACCAGCCGGTACTTCGAGTCGACCGTCTGCAGCAGATCGTCGATCGGGGGGTTGGTGATGCCCTCGCCCGCAGGGGAAGTCGTCTTGCTCATCTGGTGCCTTCGTTTCCGGAGTCGATGGTCGAGTGCTGCCCGGGACGCCGCGTCGGATTGGCTTGCGCCGTTTCCCGTCGGCCAACGTGCACGGCCGGGTCACAGACCAAGCAAGCTTACCAGTTCGTCCACCGTGCGATCGACCTCGCGGTTCACCACGACGTGGTCGAACTCCTGCGCGGCAACGAGTTCGGCGCGCGCGGTCTGCAGCCGGCGCGCCTGCTGCTCGGGGCTCTCGGTGCCGCGTCCGACGAGCCGGTGCACCAGTTCGTCCCACGACGGCGGCGTGAGGAACACGAACTGGGCATGCGGCAGGGTGGAGCGCACCTGCCGCGCGCCCTGCAGATCGATCTCGAGGACGACCGGGCGCCCGGCCGCGACGGCGTCCTCGACCGGTCGCCGGGGCGTGCCGTAGCGGTGGCGCCCGTGGACGACGGCCCACTCGAGCAGGCCGTTGTCGACGATCAACCGGTCGAACTCGGCGTCGTCGATGAACCAGTAATGGACGCCGTCGAGTTCCCCGGGCCGGGGCTGACGGGTGGTGACCGACACCGAGACGAACACGTCGGGGTGCAACTGCCGCAGCCGACCCACCACCGTGCCCTTGCCGACCGCGGTCGGCCCGGAGATCACGGTGACGAGGCTGCGTACCCCCGGACTCGTCCGGGGTTCGGGCAGCACTGGCAGCCCGTTCACCTCATGCGCGACAACACCCTCACCCGACACCGCACCGACACTAGCGGACCGGTCACGGTGACGCTGATGGCACCCGTCGACGCAGCCGGGTTCAGATCAGGCGAATTCGGCTTTGAGACCGGCCACCTGATGTCGCCCGAGACCGCGCACTCTGCGGTTCGGGGCGATCTCGAGGCGTTCCATGATCTCGGCCGCCCGCTTCTCCCCGACGCGTGGCAGTGCCTTGAGCAGGTCTACGACCTTGACATGGGCGAGAACATCGTCGGAAGCGGCCTTGTCGAGAGCCTGTCCGAGGGTGAGGGAACCGGTTCGCACCTGTTCCTTGAGCTCGGCGCGGGCGCGGCGTGCCTCGGTAGCAGCCTTTCGGGCCGCCTGAAGTTGTTCAGGCGACAGGGTTGGGATGGGCATCTTCCACACTCCGTTCACTCGTGGCAACAGCTTCGCCACGTGCTACCAACGCTACTGGCCCCCGGACCTCCGCGGGACCGAATCCCCCGACTGCGTGCCCGTTCGAGCGCTTGTCACACCGGAGTAGCGACGGTGAACCCCATAGACCCGAGGGTATCGGTGCAAATCAGGCGGCAAGCAGCCGCTCAACCCGGTCGGCGAGCGCCGCGGCGTCCGGGCCCGCGCTCAACACGTCGCGGCTCACGGAGGGCAGCACCCGGGCGAGCGCGGCTCCGAATGCGGCCCGCACGCCCGCCATCGTGCCGCCCTGCGCGCCGATGCCCGGAGCGAGGATCGAGCCGGTGACCGCGCCCGGGTCGCAGCCCAGGTCGGCGTGGGTGGCACCGATGACCAGGCCGACGTGGTCGAGCCCCGTGCGCGCGTTCTCCGCCTGGGTCTCGTCGATGACCCGCTGGCTCACCGTCCGCCCGTCGCCGTCGGTCGACAGCTGGAGGGCATGGCCCTCCGGGTTCGACGTGCGGCAGAGCACGTACACGCCCCGGCCGGTGGCCGCGGCGAGGTCGAGGGCGGGGCGGAGCGACTCGACCCCGAGGAACGGAGACAGCGTGACGGCGTCGGCGTGCAGGGGCGATTCGTCGGACAGCCACGCCCGGGCGTACCCCGCCATGGTGGAGCCGATGTCTCCGCGCTTCGCGTCGGCGATCGCGAGCGCACCGGCGTCCCGGATATCGGCGAGCACCCGCTCGAGCACGGCCACGCCGGCGGCCCCGTAGCTCTCGAAGAAGGCGACCTGCGGCTTGAACACCGCCACCTTGTCGCCGATCGCCTCGATCAGCCCGCGGGCGAACCGCTCGAGTCCATCGACGTCGTCGGTGAGCCGCCACTGCGCGAGCAGCGGTGGGTGCGGATCGATGCCGACGCACAGCGCCCCCCGGGCGGTCGTGAGCCGGTCGAGTCGCTGGCGGAAGGGTGTGGGAGTGGCGGTCATCGGATCTCTCCTCGTCGTCAGCCGAGCCGGTTGATGCCCCTGATGAGCGCGGGTCCGGCATAGATGAAGCCCGTGTAAATCTGCACCAGGGAAGCCCCCGCGTCGAGCATGGCACGCGCGTCGTCGGGAGTCATGATGCCGCCGACCCCGATGATCGGCAGGTCGGTGACGCTCGACAGGTGGGCGACGACCTCGCGGGACCGCACCGTGAGGGGGGCACCCGACAGTCCGCCGGCCTCGCCCGCGAACCGGTTCTCGGACGCCGCGAGCCCCTCGCGGGCCAGGGTCGTGTTGGTGGCGATCAGCCCGGACACGCCGGCCGCCTGCACCGCCTCGACCACCTCGTCGAGCGCGGCGAACTCGAGATCGGGCGCGACCTTGACGAACACGGGGGTGGGATGCGCGGGGTTGAGTGCGTGGGTCTCACGCACCAGGGCCAGGGCCAGCTCCCGCAGGGTCCCGGCGTCCTGGAGGGTCCTGAGGCCAGGGGTGTTGGGGCTGGACACGTTGATGGCGACGTAGTCGGCGAGCCCGTCGAGCCGCCGCAGGCAGCGCAGGTAGTCGTGGACGGCGTCGTCGAGCGGGGTCGCCTTGTTCTTGCCGATGGACACACCGAGCACCGTGCCGAGGCTCAGCCGCCCCCTGCGCACGCCCCAGCCCTCCAGCCGCTGCGCGAGGGCGTCGACGCCGTCGTTGTTGAACCCCATCCGGTTGACGACCGCGCGCGAGTCGGGCAGCCGAAACAGCCTCGGCCGGTCGTTGCCCGGCTGCGCGCGCGGGGTCACCGTGCCGAGTTCCACGTGACCCACCCCCAGCGCGGCCCAGGCCCGCGCGGCCAGCCCGTCCTTGTCGAGCCCGGCGGCGATGCCGACCCGGTTGGGGAATCTCACCCCGGCGACGGTCACCGGCGCCGATCCGGACGCCGTGAACGGCCGGCCCATCCCGAGCAGGCCGGCCGGCGTCCGGGCCAGGGTCTGGATCATCCGCTCGTGGGCGACCTCGGGGTCGCCGCCGCCCATCCAGAACAGCACCGGTCGCACCATCCGC
>JAJYQH010000050.1 GCA_021794705.1 Actinomycetes bacterium
TCGGTGAGACAGGAGTCGTCGACGATCACACCGCCGCGCTCGCCCATGGAGAGGCCGGCATTGCGGGCCAGCTCGTCCCGGGGCCGGACGCCGGTGGCGAAGATCACCACGTCGACGTCGGTGTGGGTGTCGTCGGCGAAGACCATGGTGCGGACCCGCTCGTCGCCGCCGATCTCCTTGGTGGCCGTGCCGACCCGCACGGTGACGCCGAGGGCCTCGATCAGCCGGCGCAGCGCCTCGCCGCCGCCGTCGTCGATCTGCAGCGGCATCAGCCGCGGGGCGAACTCGATCACCTCGCTGTCGCAGTCGAGCACGCGCAGGGCGTTGGCGGCCTCGAGGCCGAGCAGGCCGCCGCCGATCACGGCGCCACGGACGCGGCGTCCGGGGTTCTCCTTGCGCACCTGGTCGACCCACCCCCGGAGGGCGGCGACGTCGTCGATGGTGCGGTAGACGAAACAGCCGGGAAGTTCGCGCCCGGGCACCGGGGGCACCGCGGCGTAGGACCCGGTTGCGAGCACGAGGTGGTCGTAGCTGATGCTCCTGCCGCTGTCGGTGGTGACGAACCGGCGCTCGCGGTCGATCTCGGTGACCTTCATCCGGGTGCGCAGCCGCAACTGCGGGTCGCGGTAGAAGTCGCCGATGCCGAGGCTCAGCAGGTCGGGGTCGCGCTTCTCGAAGTAGCTGGTGAGGGCCACCCGGTCGTAGGGACGCCGCGGCTCCTCGCCGAGGATCGTGACCCGCCACCGGTTGTCGGCGTCGCGGTCGCGGAGCGCCTCGACGAGGCGGTGGGCCACCATGCCGGCGCCCACGACCACCAGGTGGCGTTGTGTGCTCGGGTTGTCCATCAGCGCAGCTCCTCAGGGGCGGTAGCGGTCGTCGACCATGACAAACACGCTAGAAAGGCTGCGTTCCAGGGTGGCGACGGCCGTGTTTCCGTTCTGTCACAAGGCGGTCACGTCGGGGAGTGGCCCACGGTGAGACTTCAGGACGCCGGCGCAGGGAGAGATCGCGGCGTCACCGGCGGGCGGGGTACGGATCCGCACCCACTTGGGGTTGGCGCTGCGGTTCCTCTCGCCGGGGGCGATCAGGCGGTCGGTCGGGTGCCTCCCACCTCAGGAGGCCGCGCGGGCGGGGGCCGACGGCGTCCCCGCTTCGAGCAGGGCGCACACCTGCCCGGTGCACGTGCCGCAGCCGGTCGTCGCCCGGGTGCTCGCGGCCACCGCCTCGAGGGACGCCGCGCCGTCGCCGATCGCCCGGACGATGGCGTCCTTGCTCACCGCGTTGCAACGGCAGATGGTCGCGTGCGCGGGCAGATCGGCCACCGAGGCGGGCGAGGCTCGCTCGGAGAGCGGCCGGGCGAGCAGGGCGGCCGGGTCGTCGGGCACCGGGAACCGGTTCTCGAACGCGACGGTGAGGTCGGCCGCGACCTGGGGGTCGCCGACGCAGGTGGCGCCGGTGATCCGGCCGTCGCGCACGGCGACCCGCACCCGCCGGCGTCCGGCGAGGTCGACGAGGGACACCACCCGGGGCCCGGAGGGGTCGAGGTCGTCGGCGGGCAGCGTCCCCATGGTGACGACGTCGAGACCCTCGGCCTTGAGCCGCACGACCGAGGTGTCGACGGAGGCGGTCTCCCGGCGTGCGGGGACGCCGCCGAGCCGGTCGGCGAGCTCGTCGGCCAGCACCCGGGCCTGCTCCCAGCCCGGGCCGACCAGCCCCTGGCATCCGGACGCCGGCTCGGCGCAGTCGCCGATCGCGAAGATGTGCGGGTCGTCCGTCGCGCCGACGGCATCGACGAGGACCCCGTGGTGCACCCAGAGGTCCGCGGCCAGGGCCAGCCGGGTGCGCGGCCGGACGCCGGCCGCCACCACCACGAGGTCGGCCGGCAGGGTGGAGCCGTCGGACAGCCGGAGTTCCTGGATGTGGTCCGGGCCCCGCGTCACATGGGCGATCCGGACGCCGGTGCGCGTGGTGACGCCGAGGTCGGCCAGCGCGGCCCGGAGCACCGCCCCGCTCATCGGGTCGAGCTGGCGGTCGAGCGGCTGGGGCTGGCGGTGGACGACGGTCACCTCGGTACCGCCGCGGGCGATGGCGCGGGCCGTTTCGACCCCGAGCAGGCCGCCACCGAGTACGACCACCCGGCTCCCGTCGGTCAGGTGGCTCCGCACGCGCAGCGCGTCGTCCCACGTGCGCAGGGCCGTCACCCCGGGAAGCGGCCGGTCGCCGGGCCCGACCAGCCCGTCGACCGCGGGGAACCGCGGCGCCGCACCCGTCGCCAGCACCAGCACGTCGTAGGGGTGGTCGCCACCGGCGTCATCGGTGACGACCTTGTCCGCCCGATTGATGGCGGTCGCCCGGCGTCCTGACATGACGCTGACACCGGGCGTTTCGGGCAGAGTGAGGTCGGCCAACCCGTGGGCGCCGGTGAGGGCGTCGGCGAGCAGCAGCCGGTTGTAGGGACGGTGCGGTTCCTCCCCGAGCACGCCGAGGTCGAGGTCGGGCACCTGCCGGGCGCGCAGTTCGGCGAGGAACCGCGCGCCGACCATGCCGTGGCCGATGACGAGGACGCGGGTCATGCCGCACCTCTTCCCGTGTCGGCCCGGCCCGGAGACAGCCGGAGCCGCTGCACCGAGACCGTGGCCACCTTGAGTTCGGGCATCCCCGACACGGGGTCGACGGCCGGGTTGGTCACCCGGTTCACCGCGCCCCGCCCGGGATAGTGGAACGGCATGAAGACGGTGTCGGGCCGGATCGTGGTGGTGATCCTCGCCACGGCTTCGCACTCCGAGCGGCGCGAGCGGACCCGCACGAGGTCGCCGGCCGCGATGCCGAGCCGCTGGGCGGTGAGGGGGTGCAGTTCGAGGAATGCGACCGGCTCGACGACGGTGAGTTCGGGCACCCGCCGGGTCTGGGCGCCCGACTGGTACTGCTGCAGCACGCGCCCGGTCACGAGATAGAGCGGGTAGTCCTCGCTCAACTCGTCGTCCGGCGGCGTGTGGTCGACCGGGTGCGCCACCGCGCGGCCGTCAGAGGTGGCGAATCGGTCGAGGAACATCCGAGGGGTGCCGGCGCCGCCGGACGCGGGCACCGGCCAGAACAGTTCCTCGTCAGCAGCGATCCGCGCATGACTGAGGCCGGAGTAGTCGGCCGCGCCCCCGGCGCTCGCCCGGGCGAGTTCGTCGAACACCTCGGCGGGGTCGGTGGCGAAGGGGATCGGACAGTCCAGCCGCTCGGCCAGCTCGTGCCACACCTCCAGGTCGCTCCGGACGCCGGCGGGCGCGGCCACCGCCCGCTGCCGCAGGAGCAGCCGGCCCTCCAAGTTGGTCATCGTGCCCGACTCCTCGGCCCACTGGGTCACCGGCAGCACGACGTCGGCCAGCGCGGCCGTTTCCGAGAGCACGACGTCGCTCACGACCAGCAGGTCGAGGCGCGCCAGGCGCTCGGTGAGGGTCGCGGCGTCCGGGGCACTCACGATGGGATTGGCGCCGTGGACGAGCAGCGCGCGGGGTCCGCCGGGGGAGCCGAGGGACCCGAGCAGCTGCACGGCCGGCATCCCGGGTCCGGGAAGGCCGTCCGGGTCGACCCCCCACACGCCGGCGACGTGCGCGCGGGCTGCGGGGTCGGTGATCGAGCGGTAGCCGGGGAGTTGGTCGGCCTTGAGCCCGTGTTCGCGGCCGCCCTGGCCGTTGCCCTGCCCGGTGAGGCAGCCGTAGCCGCTGCCGCGGCGTCCCGGCAGCCCGAGGACGAGGGCGAGGTTGATCGCCGCGGTCACGGTGTCGGTGCCGTGCGCGTGCTGTTCGGCACCCCGGCCCGTGAGCACGTAGCAGCCGCTCCCGCCCCGCGCCGGCGAGGCCGCCGCGAGCAGCCGCGCGGCGCTCCTCACCAGGGACGCCGGTACCCCCGTGATCCGCTCGACCCGCTCGGGCCACCAGCCGCTGAGACTCGCCCGCAGCTCGGCCACGCCCGACACCCGGGCGTCAAGGTAGTCGGTGTCCGCGAGCCCCTCGGTGAGCACCACCCGGGTGAGCCCGAGCAGCAGCGCCAGGTCGGTGCCGGGCAGGGGCTGCAGGTGCATCCCGCAGCCCCCGTCGGTGAGCGACGCCGTCGGCGTCCGGCGGGGGTCGACGACGAGGAGGCCGGCCCGGCCGCGGGCTCCGGCGAGGTGTTGGACGAACGGCGGCATGGTCTCGGCCGGGTTCGCTCCGACGAGCAGAATCGCCTGGGCCCCGCCGAGGTCGGTCACGGGGAACGGCAGTCCGCGGTCGATCCCGAACGCGCGACGCGCGCCCGCAGCCGCCGCACTCATGCAGAACCGGCCGTTGTAGTCGATGTGCGGGGTC
Organism: Actinomycetes bacterium; assembly: GCA_021794705.1. Taxonomy (GTDB): domain Bacteria; phylum Actinomycetota; class Actinomycetes; order Propionibacteriales; family Propionibacteriaceae; genus JAJYQH01. The sequence continues at coordinate 4,338 of JAJYQH010000050.1, forward strand.
CGCAGCGCCACCCGGGCGAAGCGGCCCAGTTGATAGGCCTTTTCGTTGGTCAGTCCGCCCCCGCCGAAGACGGCGACGGAGTCTGGTCCGTGCTGCGCCTGGACGCCGCGCAAGCGCACGGCGACAAGGTCGAGCGCCTCGTCCCACGTGGCCGGCACCAGCTCGCCGTCCCGGCGCACCAGTGGCGTGGTGAGCCGGTCGGGCACGGTGAGCAGGGTGGCCGAGGTCCAGCCCTTCTGACACAGCCGGCCCTGGCTGGTGGGGAAGTCGCGCGGCGCCACCGTCGCCCCGCCCGAGGCCTGCGGCTCAAGAGTCATGGCGCACTGCAGCGCGCAGTAGGGGCAGTGGGTGGCGTTGGGCGTCGCGGTCGACATCTCGGCCGCCTCAGA
>JAJYQH010000127.1 GCA_021794705.1 Actinomycetes bacterium
GCCGCACGGCGCCGGTGCTCGTCGCGCGGCCGACGCCGACCAGGATCCATCCGCTCGCGAGATGACGATTCCTCGCCGCCGCGCCGCCGACGACCCGCCTTCGCTCGCCGAGCAGCGGCCGTCCGCACCGCGACGCGGCGCGCCGCCACCGCAGACCGAGACGCCGCCCCACCCGGCCGATTCGGATCCCGCTGCTCCCACGCCCCGTCGGGGCGCGTCGCCCCGCGAGACTCCAGGACCGTCGGCGTCCGCGGTCACCGTCGGCAGCCCACGTCACGCACCCTTGCGCCGGGGCCTGGAGGCGCTGGCCGACGAGACCAGCCGGCCGGCCTGCGGTTCGCCCCGCCATGCCGTGGCGGAGGCATCCGTTCTCAGCGCCCTCCACCCCTCCCACGCGGTGCCGGCCCGTCCGACGCCGAGGCTGCGGATGGCCTACCAGGTCGGGGTCCCCGTGCTTGGCGTGGCCGCGCTCATGGCGGTCCAGGCCTTCACGCCGGCCTCGTCCGCGGACGCGCGCGTGCCGCTGGCAGCGACCACCTCGGGGACGTCCGGTTCGACGGCGACCGCACTGGGCGCCAACGCCAACGGGAGCCTGTCGATCGGGGGGTCGCGGATCCCGACCAGCCGGAACCGCACGCGCCCGGTGATCCGACCCGCCTACGCGCCCGAAAACCTCGGCACCGCCGACTGCCCCGTGGGCGGCAGCAAGCATGCCACCTGCAATCAGGCGATCGCCTTCATGGTCAAGCAGATGCGCACGCAGAGCTATGCCTGGCACGACCAGTGCCTCGCCCTCGTCGGCACCGCTTACGGCGGCATCTTCCAGTGGGTCCCTCGGGCGATCGACGGGGCGATGCTGGTGAAGTCGGCGGGCAAGCTGCACACGACCGATGACTACCGCAGTATTCCCCGGGGCTCGCTGCTGTGGTTCGCCAGCGCACCCGGCCAGCCCAACCAAGCCGGGCACGTGGCCGTCGCCGTGGGTGGTGGCATGGCGATCAGCAACGACGCGCCGTTCGACGACGGGCGGGTGGGCGTCGTGCCGATCAGCTACTTCACGACCCAATGGGGCAAGATCTTCCTCGGCTACTCCAGTCCGGCGGACTCCCGTAACGCCTGAGGAGGACGCCTCCGTCAGGCCTGGCCCAGCTGGACGCCGCCGAGTGCGACGAGCAGGGCGATGAGGTATCCCGCCGCGATCCCGGCGCCCGGCCCGATCACCCAGCCCCGGAGGATCCCCACCAGGCTCGACGTCTTGACGGTGTGCCGGCCCCGGGCCAGTCCCGCCCCCGTCATCGCCCCGACGAGCGCCTGGTTCATCGAGGTGAAGAAGCCGAAGGCCACGGCGCTGAGTACGACGAGGGCCTGGACGAGCTGTGCCGCGGTCGCCATCGGTCGGTCGACGGTGACGATGTCGAAGGCCACCTTCCGCAGCAGCGGGCGTCCCCAGGTGAGTACGCCCACGGCCAGCCCAAGGCCGCCCACGACGCCCGCCTTCAACGGCGCGAAGGTCCCCGTGCCCACGAGCGCGCCGGTGGCGTTGGCGACGTCGTTCGCGCCCATGGTGAACGATGCGGCGGCCCCCACCACGGTGAGCGCCAGCCCGAGCCCCATCCCCGCCCGGATCCGGCCGTTGTCGGTGGTGCGGGCACTGGCCCCCAGCGCGGGGACCAGATCGAGCGCCCGGGTCAGCGCGAACCCCAGCAGCGCCGCGACGAGGGGTGCCGCCACCCAGATGAGAGCGAGCGTGCCGACCATCGACCAGTGCACCGACCGGTGGGCCGCGACGGCGACCCCGGCCACCGCGAACACGAGGATCTGGATGGTCGAGGTGGGTACCCGGACCACGTTGAACAGCGAGGTCAGCGCGAACGCCACACCGACGACGATCACCTGCGCCACGACGCTCAACTGCCCGACGACCAGCCCGTGACCCACGGTGTACTCGACGCCGTGACTGGCGAACGCCGCCCCGACCAGGGTGAGCGGGGCCATGACCAGCAGCGCCTGCCAGGCACTGACGGCGCCGAGCGCGTGCGGCATCCCCATGCAGGCCCCGGTGTAGTGGGCGCCCATGCTGACCGCGAACGCCACGGCGACCACCACGAGAACAACGGTCACAGCCTCCCCTTCCCGCCCCCGGCCCTGAGGGCGCGCAGCACAGCCTGACACACCGACCGGCGCGTCACCAGCTCATTCTCAGGCTCGCCACAGACGCCCGAGGTAACGTGCATGACTCCACGAGAGGTCAGCGGACGCTTCCCCGTTGCTGCCCGGCCGCGCGACGATCCGTCGATCGCGAGCGCCAGAGCCGAGGACGCCGCCCGCACGCCACTCGACGCGATGGGAGAGAGCCACTGATGAAGTTGCGACGCGAACGTTCGGGGCGGGCCTCCGGACGTCTCCACGCCCCCGCCCTGGCCGGCCTCGCGCTGGCCGGGCTGCTTGTCTCGGGCTGTGCCCCTCAGTCGGTGTACTCGGCCCCGGGCCCCTCGGGCGCCCCTGCAGGCAGTGCCTCGGGCGCCCCGAGCAGCGCCTCCGCGAGCGGCTCCGCCTCCGGCGCAGCCACCCCGGGCGCATCGGCGTCCAGCGCTGCGAGCGCCGATGCCCCGGCATCGATCACCATTTCCGGCTCGCTGAGCGGCGGCTTCCTCCTGACGACGTCCCCGGTGCACGTCACGGTGAGCGGCGGCAAGCTCACCGGCATCACCGTCACCGGTCCCGGGCAGGCGAGTGTGGCGGGAACCGTGTCCACCTCGGCCGGCACCTGGACGCCGGTTCAGAGCCTTGCCTCCGGCACCTCGTACCGCGTGACGGTCAACGCCGCGAACGCCGCGGGCAAGTCGACGACGGTGGAGAAGACCTTCACGACGCTGGGAGCTGCGTCCTCCGTGGTCATCGCCGGGGTCACCCCGTCGTCCGGACACTCCGTCGGGGATGCGCAGCCGATGGCCGTCCAGTTCACCGCCCCGGTCACCGACAAGGCGGCCGTGGAGAAGGCACTGGTCATCAGCGACACCCACCACGTGGCGGGCGCCTGGCGCTGGCTGAGCGACACCCGGATCGACTACCGACCGAAGGACTTCTGGCCCCTCGGCGACCGCGTCACGCTGACCGCGAACCTCGCGGGGGTCGGCGGCAGCGGCACCTACACCTCGAGCTTCACCGTGACCTCCAACGTCCACGCGGTGGTGGACGCCGCCAAGCACACCGTCACCGTGTGGCAGGGCAACCGGGTGGTTCGGTCGATGAAGACCGGCACCGGCATGCCGCAGTTCGCGACGTGGAACGGCGCGATGGTGGTGTTGCAGAAGGTTCCCGAGGTGCGGATGACGTCGTGCAGCATCGGGCTCAGCTGCAAGCCGGGAACCCCGAACTACTACGACCTCAAGGTGTACAAGGACGTCCAGCTCACCCCGAGCGGTACCTACGTGCACGCCGCCCCCTGGGACACCCAGCTCGGGGTTGCCAACACGTCACACGGCTGCATCCACCTCAGCAACACCGACGCCGCCTGGTTCTACAGCCACGTGCAGGAGGGCGACCTCGTCACGGTGACCCACGCCGGCCACGAGGTGCCGATCACCAACGGTGAGGGCGACTGGAACCTCTCCTGGTCGCAGTGGACCTCCTGACCTCCTCCGAGTAGAGCGAGTTCGCCGGCTTGGGGAACGGTACCCCCGGGCGTATCCTCGGATGGTTGCGGCCCCCCGACGGGGTGCGGCAGCCCCCCGCGTCCCCCGCCGGGGATCAGCATCGACCAGGAAGAGCCGAATCGTGACCGAGGCAGCGCAGAACCTCCGGGACGCCGCAGTGCTGTGGGTGCTCGACGGGGAGTTCGGCCGGGTGGTCGACGCCGCCGTCGCGTGCATCGAGGCCGGGGTCGCATCAGCGCCCGTCGACGTGCTCGCCGGGAGCTCCCCTCGCGACCCCTACTCCGAGCGGATGGAGATGGTGACACTCGCCCTCGACGACCTCGGGCTCCCCGCCCTGCCGGCCGACCCCGAAGACCTCGCTCGGGAGGGAGCCGCGATCCTCGCGCGGTCGGTGATCCTCGGCGACCTCACTCAGGCCGGCCTCGGCGACTGGATGAGCCAGAGCCTCACCTGCGAGACCCGGGAGCGAGTCGAAGAGGCGCTGAAGGCGGGCAACTAGCCCTGCGGCGTACGCCGTGACCGTCGCGGCGTACGTGCTGACTGCCCCGAGCCCACATCCTGTACGCCCTCAGTCACCTCGTACGCCGCGCCGCCACCACCCGGCGCCACGAGGGCACCACCGGAGCCACCAACTACGATCGGCTCACCCGACAACGATCGAAGGTGCCCGCCATGGTCCCCACCATTTCGCTCAACGAGTTCATCGAGCTCTACGCCGACGACGTCACGCTCATCGACGTCCGAGAGCCGCATGAGTACGTCGAGGCGCACGTGCCGGGCGCGATCCTCGCGCCGCTCAGCGAGCTGCCACGCCACCTCCCCACCATCCCCCACCAGGGCACGGTCTACGTGATCTGCCGGTCAGGACGCCGCAGCCTCTCGGGGGCGGAGGCGATGGCAGCGCACGGCATCACCGCCGTCTCGGTCGACGACGGCACGATGGGCTGGATCAACGCGGGCCAGGAGGTCGTCACCGGCACCGCCGCACGCTGAGGCCCCGACTCCCCCATCGCTCCAGGACGCCGTCAGGCGTCCGATGCCGCCAGCAGA
>JAJYQH010000028.1 GCA_021794705.1 Actinomycetes bacterium
GATGCAGGTCGTCGACCTCGGGGCCGGCGCCCCGCGCGTCGTCGTCGACTTCGCCCACACCCCGCAGGCGATCGAGTCGGTGCTGTCCTCGTTGCCCGCGGGCGGCCCCGTCGTCGTCGTCGTGGGCGCCGGCGGCGACCGCGACGTCTACAAGCGCGGGCCGATGGGGGCCTCGGCGGGCGCGGGCGCCGACGTGGTCATCGTCACCGACGACAACCCCCGCACCGAGGACCCCGCCCGCATCCGGGCCGGCGTGCTCGAGGGAGCCCGCTCAGCCGGCCGTCCCCGGGCGGTGCTCGAGGTGCCGGACCGGCGGGGCGCGATCGCCGAGGGACTGCGCCGGGCGCGCCCCCACGGGATCGTCGCGATCCTCGGGAAGGGTCACGAACAGGGGCAGGAGGTCGGCGGACGGGTGCTGCCGTTCGACGACGTAGCGGTCGCCCGGGAGTGCTGGGCCGTGGTCACCGAGGAGGCAAGATGAGGATCACCACCGTCGCAGACCTGGCCGAGCTCGCGGGCGGGGTGCTGCACGGCGACGCCGGCGCGAGCGTCGGACCCGACGTGGTGGTCGACGCCCGGCGCGCCACACCGGGCAGCGTCTTCGTGGCCATCCCCGGCGAGCACGTCGACGGGCATGACTTCACCGGGCAGGCCGCGGCCAACGGCGCAGCGGCGGTCATCGCCACCCGGGTCACGGACGCCGACATCGCCCACGTCGTCGTCGACGACTCCGTCGGGGGCCTCAGCCGGCTCGCGTCCTCGGTGGTGCGCCGGGCGATCGTCGACGGACTCACCGTGCTCGCCATCACCGGCAGCTCGGGCAAGACGAGCACCAAGGACGTCCTCGCCCAGGTGCTCGAACACGCCGGCCCGACGGTCTCCCCGGTCGGCTCCTTCAACAACGAGATCGGCGTGCCCCTCACCGCGTGCGGCGTCGACGAGGGGACGCGCTACCTCGTCAGCGAGATGGGGGCCCGGGGGATCGGGCACCTCAGGTGGCTCACCGGGCTCATCCCGCCCGCCATCTCCCTCGTGCTCAACGTGGGCTCGGCGCACCTCGGCGAGTTCGGCAGCGTCGAGAACATCGCGATCGCGAAGGGCGAACTCGTCGAGGCGCTGTCCCCGGACGGCTGGGCCGTGCTCAACGCCGACGACCACCGGGTGGCGGCCATGGCGAGCCGCACCCGGGGCCGGGTGGCCTGGTTCACCCGCGAGGAGGCCGCCCTCGAGGGCGAGCTCGTCGTCCGCGCCCGCGACATCCGCCCGGACGACCTCCAACGGTTCTCCTTCACCCTGGTCGTCGAGCGTCCCGGCGTCCCCGTGGCCGCGCACCCGGTGACCCTGCGGCTGATCGGGTCGCACCACGTCGCCAATGCGGTCGCGGCGGCCGCGGCGGCCGTCGCCGCCGGCATGGAGCCCGAGCGGGTGGCCGCGGCCCTGAGTGCTGCCGGGCCCCGATCCAAGTGGCGCATGCAGCTCGACGAGCGGCCCGACGGCGCGGCCGTCCTCAACGACGCCTACAACGCGAACCCCGAGTCGATGGCCGCCGCGCTCGCCACCCTCGCCGACCTCGGACGCGGGCGGCGCTCGGTCGACCCGTCCGCGCGCACCATCGCCGTGCTCGGTGACATGCTCGAACTCGGGGCCGACGCGGCGTCCGCGCACCGGCGGATGGGACGGCTGGCCGCCGACCTCGGCATCGACGAGGTGGTGGCGGTCGGCGAGTACGCCGGGGACATCGTCGCCGGCGCGACCGCGGGCGGCACCCCGGCTCGGGCCCTCGAGCGGTCGGAGGTCGCCGGACGGATAGCGTTGGGGGCCATGGACGTCGTCTTGGTCAAGGCATCGCGCGGGGTGGCCCTCGAGCAGGTGGCGGACGAGCTGCTGGCGGGAGGTCCGGGCGCGTGCTGAACATCCTGCTCGCGGGCGGCTTCGCGATGATGATCACGCTCCTGGGAACCCGCTGGTTCATCCGGCTGCTCGTGAGCAAGGGCTACGGCCAGTTCATCCGCGACGACGGGCCGACGACCCACCACACCAAGCGCGGCACCCCCACGATGGGCGGCCTGGTGATCATCCTCGCCACCCTCATCGGCTACGCGGTGGCCCACCTCATCACCTGGACCTCCCCGAAGGCCTCGGCCCTGCTCATCCTCTACCTGTTCACCGCGCTCGGCTTCGTCGGCTTCCTCGACGACTTCATCAAGATCCGCAACCAGCGCTCGCTCGGTCTCAACGCCCGCGCCAAGCTCGTGCTGCAGGCGGTGATCGGGGCCAGCTTCGCCTACCTGTCCCTCACCCAGTGGGACGACGTCCGCGGCAACAACCCCGCGTCCAGCTACGTGTCGTTCCTCCGCGACATCAACTGGCTGCATCTTCCGCTGCTGCTGGCGGTGGTCTGGATCATGCTGCTCATCGCCGGCGCCTCCAACGGCGTGAACCTCACCGACGGGCTCGACGGCCTCGCCACCGGCGCGAGCGTCATGGTGTTCGGCGCCTACGCCGTGCTCAACATCTGGCAGTACAACCAGTGGTGCCGGCTGGCGTCCTCGCTGCCGGCCACCTGCTACGAGGTGCGCGATCCGCGTGACCTCAGCGTCGTCGCGATGGCGATGGCGGGTGCCGGGTTCGGGTTCCTCTGGTGGAACGCCCGCCCGGCGAAGATCTTCCTCGGGGACACCGGCTCGCTGTCCATGGGCGGGGCGATGGCCGGCTTCGCGGTGTTCACCCGCACCGAACTGCTGCTCGTCGTCCTGGGCGCGCTGTTCGTCCTCGAGACGCTCTCGGTGATGATCCAGGTGAGCTTCTTCAAGCTCACCGGCGGCAAACGCGTGTTCCGGATGACCCCGATCCATCACCATTTCGAGCAACTCGGCTGGGAGGAGATCACGGTGGTGATCCGGTTCTGGATCATCTGCGGGGTCGCGGTCGCCATCGGCATCGGGCTGTTCTACGCCCAGTGGGTGGTGCGGGTATGAGCCTCGACTGGATCGCGTCGGCCGACCGGCTGTCGGACTGGTCCCGGGCGCGGGTCGTCGTCGCCGGGCTCGGCACGTCGGGCTTCGCGGCCGCCGACGGACTGCTCGAACTCGGGAGCGCGGTCACCGTGCTCGACGAGGGGCGCTCGGACGCCCTCGACGACCGTGGCACGCTGCTCGAGATGCTCGACGCCACGGTCCGCCTCGGGCCCGGCGCCACGGCGACCCTGCCCGAGGACACCGACCTCGTCATCACCTCTCCCGGGTGGCGGCCCAGCGCCCCGCTGCTCGCCCAGGCCGCCGCCCGCGGCATCCCGATCTGGGGCGAGGTCGAGCTCGCCTGGCGGTTGCAGCACCCCGACCGGGTCGTCCCGTGGCTCGCCGTGACCGGCACGAACGGCAAGACGACGACCACCCAGATGCTCGAGTCGATCCTGCATGCCGCCGGCCTGGAGACCAGCGCCGTCGGCAACATCGGGCGGCCGGTCATGGAGGCCGTGCTCGACGGCGTCCACTACGACGTGCTCGCCGTGGAGCTGTCCAGCTTCCAGCTGCACTGGTCGCACTCGCTGGCGATGCACTCCGCCGCGGTGCTCAACCTGCACCCCGACCACCTCGAGTGGTACGAGGGCCCGGGCTTCGAGCGCACCGGCCTCGCCGGTTACGCGGCCGACAAGGCCCGCATCTACCACGACGTGTCCCATTCGTGCGTCTACAACGTCGCCGACCCGCAGACCGAGAAGATGGTCGAGGACGCCGAGGTCGTGGAGGGCGCACGGGCGATCGGATTCACCCTCGGCATCCCGGCGATGAGCATGCTCGGCATCGTCGACGACCTCATCGTCGACCGTGCCTTCGTCGAGCAGCGCAGGGACTCCGCCCTCGAGCTCGCCAAGGTGAGCGACGTCGTGCCGAACGCTCCCCACAACGTCGAGAACGCGCTGGCCGCCGCGGCCCTCGCTCGCTCGTTCGGCGTCCCGCCCCGGGCGGTGGCAGAGGGGTTGCGCACTCTCACCCTCGGCGGCCACCGGATCCAGACGGTCGGCGTGCACGACGGGGTCACCTACGTCGACGACTCCAAGGCCACCAACCCGCACGCGGCCAACTCCTCGATGCGCGCGTACGACTCGATCGTGTGGATCGCCGGGGGGCAGGCCAAGGGCACGACCTTCGACGACCTCGTCCAGGCCCACGCGTCCAGGCTCCGGGGAGCGGTGCTGCTGGGCGTCGACCGGGGTGTGATCGCTGAGGCGTTGTCGCGACACGCTCCCGATGTCCCCGTCGTCGTCATCGACCGGACCGACACTGGGGCCATGACCGACGCCGTCCGGGTCGCCGCCACCATGGCCCGCCCCGGCGACACCGTGCTGCTGGCGCCCGGCTGTGCCAGCCTCGACATGTGGCCGGGCTACGGACACCGGGGCGACGACTTCGCCGCCGCGGTGAAGCTGCTCGGGTGAGCCGGCAGTCACAACTTCAGATCGGACATCCCGAGCGCATCGGAGCCGAACCCTTCCCCCGACATCTGGTTCACCGCCCTAGGAGGCCGAGCGATGACGACTGCGACGAGGTCCCGCCAGCCCGCGCCGCGAACCCGCGCCGGCGTCCTCGCCGAGGCCCTGGCCCGTCCGCTCGCCGACTACTACCTCGTGCTGGTGCCCACGATCCTCCTGCTCGGGATCGGGGTCCTCATGGTGCTCTCGTCGTCCTCGCTCTACTCCGAGTCC
>JAJYQH010000220.1 GCA_021794705.1 Actinomycetes bacterium
GGAAGTCGGTGCCGGGCAGCGAGCCGAGTCCCACGCCGTCCATCAGGCCCACGCCCCGGCGATCGTGGACGAGCCGACGACCCGGTCGCCGTCGTACACGACGACCGCCTGCCCGGGAGCGATGCCGGTGGCGGCGGCGTCCAGCACGACCCGCATGGTCGCGCCGTCGCTGCTGATCGTGGCCGCCATGGCCTCCCCGTGGGCGCGCACCTGCGCCAGGCCCCGCCACCCGCCGAGCACCGGGCGCTGCGTCCACGTCGGGCGGATGCCCTCGAGCGAGGTCACGGCGAGGTGCTCCCGGGGGCCCACGACCACCCGGTTGGCCACGGGCTCGATCCGCAGCACGTACCGCGGGCGGCCGTCGGCCGCCGGCCGGCCGAGGTGCAGGCCGCGCCGCTGGCCCACGGTGAAGCCGTGGTGCCCGTCGTGCGCGCCGAGCAGCACGCCCTCCTCGTCGACGACCTCACCCTGCTGGGTGCCCAGGCGGCGGGAGAGGAAGCCGGCCGTGTCGCCGTCGGGGATGAAGCAGATGTCGTGCGAGTCGGGCTTCTTCGCCACCCCGAACCCGAGCTCCTTCGCCTCCGCCCGCACCTCGGGCTTGGTCGACCCGGCGAGCGGGAACAGGCTGTGTCGCAGCTGGTCCTGGGTGAGGACGCCGAGCACGTACGACTGGTCCTTGGCGTCGTCGGCGGCGCGGCGCAGCACGACCTCGTCGCCGTCGCGCTCCACCCGGGCGTAGTGCCCGGTGGCGACCGCGTCGTAGCCGAGCGCGCGGCCGCGGTCGAGCACCGCGGCGAACTTGATCCGCTCGTTGCAGCGCAGGCAGGGGTTCGGCGTCCGCCCCGCCGCGTACTCGGCGACGAAGTCGTCGACGACCTGCTCGGCGAACTCGTCGCTGAGGTCCCACACGTAGAACGGGATCCCGAGCCGATCGGCGACCCGGCGGGCGTCGTGCGAGTCCTCCAACGAGCAGCAGCCGCGGGCCCCGCTGCGGAACGACTGCGGGTTCTTCGACAGGGCGAGGTGGACGCCGGTGACGTCGTGGCCCGCCCGCACCATCCGGGCGGCGGCGACCGCCGAGTCGACCCCGCCGGACATCGCGACGAGCACCCGCTTCCGTGCTGCACCCACCCGGTCTCCCCCTCGCTGGTCAGCGCCGGGGACGCCCTCCCGGCCGGCCACCAAGCCTACGTCAGGACGCCCCCGTCAGCCGCGGCCGAACGCGTCCCGCGCCGCGGCCACCACCCCCGGCAGCACGCCGAGCAGTCGCTCGACATCGGCGTCCGCCGTGGTCGGCCCGAAGGAGAACCGGATGCTCGCGGACGCCTCGGCCGGTGTGCGGCCCATGGCGAGGAGCACCTCGCTCGGCTGGTGGACCCCGGCCCGACAGGCGGACCCGGTCGACGCGTCGATGCCCTCCCGGTCGAGCAGGAGCAGCACATCGTCGGCGCGGGTGCCCTCGACCGTCACGTTGAGGATCGCCGGCGACACCCCGTCGCCCCCGTTGACCCGGATCCGGTCGACGGACCCGAGGAGCCCGGCCACCAGGCGCGTGCGCAGCGAGGAGAGCCGGACCGCCTCCCCCGCCTGCTCGGCCACGGCCTCGCGGAGGGCCGCGGCGAACCCGGCCGCCAGCAGCACCGGCTGGGTGCCCGACCGCACCCCGTCCTCCTGCCCCCCACCGAGGCCGTAGGGGGGCAGCCGGACGCCGCGGCGCACGAGCAGCGCCCCGATCCCCACCGGGCCGCCGACCTTGTGCGCGGAGACGCTCGCAAGGTCGGCGCCGGACGCGCCGAAGTCGAAGGGGACGTGCCCGGGCGCCTGCACGGCGTCGGTGTGGAACCAGGCGCCGTGGCGGTGCGCCTCCTCGGCGAGGTCGGCGACCGGATGCAGGGTGCCCGTCTCGTTGTTGACCGCCTGCACCGACAGCAGGGCCACGTCCGGACCCGCCAGCGAGCCGAGCGCGGGGCGCTCGATCCGTCCATCGGCGTCGACCGGCACGACGGTGGTCCCCGGGATGCGCCCGGCCGCGGCCAGGACCGCCGGGTGCTCGGTGGCACCGACGAGCACCCTCGGCCGCTCGGTCCTGCGCGCGGACCAGCCGGACCACAGCGCGATGGAATCGGCCTCGCTGCCCCCCGAGGTGAGCACCACCTCCAGAGGGTGCGCGCCGAGCGCGGTCGCCAGCGCCTCCCGGGCGTCCTCGAGTAGTGCCTTGGCGCGACGTCCGGAGGCGTGCAGCGACGCCGGGTTCCCCACCACCCCGGCGGCGTCGAGCATGGCGGCGAGGGCCCCGGAACGCAGCGGCGCCGAGGCCGCGTGGTCGAGATAGAGCCGCTCCCCGTTCACCCTGGGGAGGTTACCCGGCTCCCGCTCCCCCGGTGCGACAAGGGACGACCTCGAACCGCGGCTCCCACCCGCCGGTTGACTGGCGGGGTGGGACGACCGCCGACATACTTGACAGGTTGAACAACCGCGTGACCCGGCCGGATCCGACCGAACCGCCAAGACACCGTGTGCCCGGACCGCCGCACGGGGAGGAACACCCATGACCGACGACATGCGCGCCCCCATCGACTCATCGGTCCTCGGCGCGCAGCTGCGCGACGGCGGCTGCCACTTCGCCCTGTGGGCCCCCCGGGCGACCCGCGTCGAACTCGCCCTCGTCGCCGAGGACGACGGCCAGGTCAACCACGACCTGCAGCGCAACGCCGACGGGGTGTGGACGGGCTTCGTCCCCGGGGTGGAGGCCGAGCAGCGCTACGGGTACCGGGTGCACGGCGAGTGGAACCCCGACGCCGGCATGCGGTTCAACCCGGCGAAGCTGCTGCTCGACCCGTACGCCCGGGCGATCACCGCGGGTGTCGACTACCTCGGCCCGATCCTCGACCACACCCCCGAATCCAACTACGAGCCCGACGACCGGGATTCCGCGGGCGCGGTGCCGCTGTCGGTCGTCGTCGCCGATTCGCCGCGCCCGCGGCCGCTGGCCGAGCCCCGCAAGCTCGAGGACATGGTGATCTACGAGCTGCACCTGAAGGGCTACACGTGGCTGCACCCGGCCGTTCCGGAGCACCTGCGCGGCAAGTTCGGCGGCCTCGCCTACCCCGCCGTCATCCAGCACCTGCTCGACCTCGGGGTGAACACCGTGCAACTGCTGCCGGTGCACCACTTCGTGTCCGAGCCGTTCATCGTCGGGCGCGGCCTCAGGAACTACTGGGGCTACAACACGCTCGGCTTCTTCGCACCGCACGCGACCTACTCGTCGTCCGGCACCCTCGGGCAGCAGGTGATGGAGTTCAAGAACATGGTCTCCGCCCTGCACGACAAGGGCATCGCGGTGGTGCTCGACGTCGTCTACAACCACACCGGCGAGGGCGGCCACCAGGGCCCCACGCTGTGCTTCCGCGGCATCGACCACGCGGGCTACTACCGGCTCACCAACGACCTGCACAACGACTACGACGTCACCGGCTGCGGCAACTCGGTCGACACGTCCCATCCGGGCGTGCTGCAGATGGTGCTCGACTCGATGCGCTACTGGATCACCGAGATGGGCGTCGACGGGTTCCGGTTCGACCTCGCGACCACCCTCATCCGCGACGCGAACCACCACGTCGACCAGAACCACGCGTTCAAGCAGGCCATCGCCGACGACCCGGTGCTGAGCCGGGCGGTCATGATCGCCGAGCCCTGGGACCTCGGCCCCTACGGCTACCAGGTCGGCAACTGGGGGCCCGGCTGGGGCGAATGGAACGACCAGTACCGCAACTACTTCCGCGACTTCTGGCGGGGCGCGGTGACCGGCGTCCAGCAGCTCGCCACCCGGCTGTGCGGCTCCCCCGACCTGTTCGACAAGCCGGGGCGTTCGGTGAGCGAGTCGATCAACTTCATCACCGCCCACGACGGGTTCACCCTGCGCGACCTGGTCACCTACAACGTCAAGCACAACGACGCGAACCGTGAGGGCAACCGCGACGGCGCCGACGACAACCGGTCGTGGAACTGCGGGTGGGAGGGCGAGACGAGCGACCCCGGGATCACCGCGTTCCGGCACCGGCAGGCCAAGAACCTCATGGCCACCCTGCTGCTCAGCATGGGCACCCCGATGATCACGGGCGGCGACGGGATGGGCCGCACCCAGCAGGGCAACAACAACGCCTACTGCCAGGACACCGAGATCAGCTGGGTGCACTGGAACACCGAGGCCATCTGGCACGACCTGTCCGAGCTCACCAGCACCCTGCTCAAGGCCCGCGCCGAGTTCCCCGTGCTGCGCACCACCACGTTCCTCACCCACGACGAGGTCGTGGACGCCGAGGGCCACGGCCTGGGCCGGGTCTACCTCGCGTGGCTCGACGGGTGGGACGGCGAGATGAGCGACGGCGACTGGCACGATCCGGGACGCCGTCACCTCGGGATGTACCGGTCGGACGCCGACGCCGCCTTCCTCGTGTGGATCAACGGCGGCGAGGACGCCGTCACGGTCCGGACGCCCGGCGAGACGTGGGGCCGGGCGTACGAGATCGTGGCGACGACGGCCGAGCGGGCCGAACTGCCCCTGTCACCGCTCGACCCGAACCAGGAGTTCGACCTGCCGGGGCGCAGCCTCACCCTGCTGCGGTGCGACGTCACCACCGGGGCCGAGGCGATCGCCGCCCGGGCCGAGGCGGAGGCACGCCGGGCGCGAGCCGCGGC